>CAZSUW010000027.1:0-17455 GCA_964610115.1 uncultured Algimonas sp. | reverse complement strand
GGGGCAATCTGTCTAGGGGCAATCTGTCTGGGGGCAATCTGTCCCGGCACGCCAACTTGGGCTGTGGGTTGTCGGTAAGCGGAAGGCTGGGCCTGACGTATTTGTGGGGGCGCTTGACGCACAACACGTCGCCCAGATGGCACCAGATTGCGCTGAGACTGAGGCTGGGCGGTTGTAGTTGAGGCCGTACCCACCCGGATTGTATTCGTGCCGCCCTGAACGACATTGCGTGCCGATGGAGTTTGACCATTATTGACACCACTAATGCTGATCGCACTCGCGACTGGCGCACCGATCGTGGACTGAAGCTCGCAAATCCCCGGGGCTTGGGGCGCCGCCTTGACATAATTCCAACCGCGGCAATTCGCATCGCCGGCGCACGTGCTCTCACAGACATCTGCAGCCGGAACAGCCGTTGAATGATAAGGCGTGCCGGGACGGTATGTCCCTAAATCCGCCGCAAAAGCTGGAGCTGAGAGCATTAGAGATGCAAAAGCAAAGGACAAAGCGCGCATGAGATACCTCGTGAGTCGTATTGCGCGATCTTTGGAATAATTATGGTTTATGAGCCGTTAACTTAATGAGCGCGCATGCTGCGCAATGGCGGCGAAACTTTCCATATCGAGGCTTGCCCCACCGACAAGAGCGCCGCCGACCTCGGCCAGTGCTAAAATATCTCCTGCATTGCCGGGTTTGACCGACCCCCCATAAAGAATGCGCGGACCTGCCCCGATGGCCTTACGAATTGCGACGTGCATATCGGCAATATCGTCGATTTCCGCCACCTTACCGGTCCCGATCGCCCAAATCGGCTCATAAGCTATGTCATACTCGCCCTCACGAGGCAGGGAGGCTTTAAGTTGGTCTTTCACGATAGACAGCGCCTCTCCGGATTCGCGTTGATCCAAACTTTCACCAACACAAATAATTGGTCGAAGGCCAGATGAGACCGCACGCTCAGCCTTCGCCTTCACCCTTACATCGGTTTCTCCGGCTGCGCGGCGTTCTGAATGACCTAAAATGACGTAACTCGCCCCGAGAGCAACCAATAAGTCCGCGTCCGTTTCCCCCGTATGCGCACCCGCCTTATGTTCTGAGCAATCTTGTGCCCCTATCACGACAGGCCCTGTCGCCGCCGATTGCGCCAAATGTCCAATCAAAGCGTGCGGTGGACAGATAAGCAGCTTCCCAGCGGGATCATTACCAAGCTGCTCGTGCAGCGCCTTGGGCTTGTCAGCCCAATCCGGCATTCCATTCATTTTCCAATTGGCCGCAATAAGTTGTTTCATAAGCCCGACATAACCCGCTCTTCACTGAACGCAACCGCTTGCGAGGCGGGCCGTGTCTGCTAGAGCGCGGGTATGAGCGCCAAAGATACAAGCAGCGATGACATCTATAACCGTCCGCGTGGACCCTGGGCGAAAATCCAGAATGTGCTGGTCGGCATCCTTGTGGCTATGCTGGTTCTTGCCTTTGCGGTTTGGGGTATTGAAGATGTGTTTCGCCCCAATAGCACCAATGCGATCGTTAAGGTCGGCGACGCGGAAGTCAGCCAGCCTGAATTTATGGATCGCTTCAACCAGCGCATGCAGGACTTAGCGCGACAAGCGGGTGAAGGCCTATCAAATCAACAAGCCTTTGATCAGGGTATCCCGCAAAGCCTCGTTGGCAACTTCCAAAGCGAACTCGCGATCGAGGCCGATGCGGGCGATCTTGGCATTGGCGTGAACAATCGGGACGTGCGCGCTTACACGGAAAATGTAGAAGCGTTTCGCAATGATATTACCGGCGAATTTGACGAAGACCTCTTCGAAGGTCTTCTTAGGTCCAATCGCATCACCCGCGCGCAATATGAAGAGGATGTTGTCCGTGTTTTGACGCAAAGGCAGACACTTCCCGCTATTATGGGCGGAATTCGCGCGCCGCGAAATTATGCGGAACGCTACAATACTTATGTCAATGAAATCCGCACGGCACGCCTGCTCCAACTCAACCAAGCCACGCTTGATAGTGCAGCAGAGCCGACTGACGACGAAATTCGTAGCTATATTGCAGCCAACCAGACTCGTTTTACCTCGCCAGAATATCGCCAGTTTCTGATGTTGCGCCTCGACCCAACGGACTTCCAAGGCAACACGCCTGATGACCCCCGCTTTACCAATAGCGATGAATTCCCGCCTGACATGTTCGATGTCTACGTCACAGAAGACGAAGCTCGTGCGCGTTTTGACCTCTTGGTGAGCACAGGTCGGATTGGCTCTAAAGAGACCCGCGACGTGACTGTGCTCACGGCCCCAGACTCGGAGACAGCCGAACGCATATTGCCCCGCTTGCAGACGGGCGAAGATGCAAGCCTCGTTGCAAACGAGGTCGGCCTAGGTGCGCCAACCCAATTTACGGAAATTGAAGCTGACGGGCTGATCAATCCTGAATCATCAAAAATCGCTTTTGAACTCGCAGAGGGTGAAGCGGGCTTGGCCGAAACAGGTTTTGGCACGGTCGAAATTGTGATCGTCGATACTGTGCGTCCCGCGCAGACACCTGACTTCAACGCGGAACGTGATGACATTTTGCGCGAACTTATCGAAGGGGCCGCACGCGAGAAGATCGCTGATTTGGAGACACAAATCGACGACCTGCTTCTTAATGGTAAAACTGTTGAGGAGGTCGCAGCCGACTTAAACCTGCCTTTACAAGCCTATCCTTTCATTGACCGTTTCGGCGTCACACAGGACGGCGTCAGCCTGGACGGTTTTGCTCGACTGCCGGGCATTGCTCAAGACCGCAACCTACTAAATGCCATCTTTGCCGCAAGCGAAGGCTTTGAGTCAGAAATTATTCCAACGGGAAATAATGGCCTTGCTGTTTTCCGGGTAACAGACACAATTTCGTCTGCGCCGAGACCTTTTGAGGCGGTTCGCGGCGAAGCAGCGGCGGCCCTCCAAGCGCAAACAGTAGAGCGTGCTTTAACCGATAAAGGTGTCGAGATTGCTGAGCGCCTGAATAATGGCGAGGCGATGGAAGCCATTGCCAGCCAACTCGGTTTAGAGATTCAAGAACTGGCAATCCAACGCGCTAATCCGCCGCGCCAATTCTCACCGCAAATGCTGACAGGTTTGTTTGACGGCGAACCCGGCGATGTGGCCCGTGGCACGGGCGCTATACCCGGCACTTATGACGTCGCGGTTTTAGATAGTGTTTCAACGGGCAATGAACGCATTGGCGGACAGCTTCTTGCGCAAATTCAAAACAATCTGTCAGAACAAATCGCGCAAGACATTAGCAGCGCTTACACATCAGCAATTCTTGCCGATCATGACGCGCAGATTTTTGAAGACCAGCTCCGCTCCGCTCTCGCGCTGGACGACGCGGGTCTTTAATGCTCCCACGGCTTGAGCCTTCCCGAGAGGCGTTTCGCGCCTCTGATCGGCCGCAGCTTGTCTGCGCGCGGGTTATCAATGATATAGACACGCCGGTATCGGCCTTCATCAAAGCCGCCCTTGGCCGCCCTTACGCTTTTTTGTTTGAAAGCGTCCAAGGCGGGGAACAACGCGGTCGGTTCAGCTTTTTCGGCTTCGATCCCGACCTGATCTGGCAGGCCAATGGCGACACGGCCACCCTAATACGCCACGCCGTCAATGGCGAAGGCCACGCCGAAGAGATGGACGGCAAGCCGCTAAACGCGTTGCGGGCCCTCATCTCAGAGATCGAATTTGATTTACCCGAGGGTCTCCCCCCCATGACGGCCGGGCTATTCGGCTATCTCGGCTATGATATGGTGCGGCAGGTCGAAGTGCTCGCGCAGCCTAATCCCGACCCAATCGGAACACCCGATGCGATTATGGTAAGGCCCCGCACGGTTTGCATTTTCGATCAAGTAAAACAGGAAATCATCGTCGCCGCCTTGGTCCCGCCCGGTGGCTCCTATGACGAGGCCGAGACGCGCATTGCACGGACCGTGAATGACCTGTCTGACCCTGTACCCGCCGCGCCCAGCTCGACTGTGCAGACGCCCACAATCACCCCAACCTTGGGCACAAATTTACCTGCTTTTGCGACACGTGTGAAAGCCGCTCGAGATTACATACTCGCGGGGGACGTCTTTCAAGTCGTGATCGGCCAGCGCCTCTGCGCGCCTATGGTCGCCAGCCCCTTTGCGCTCTATCGATCACTACGGGCGATGAACCCCTCGCCTTTTCTCTACTTCTTGGATTTTGATGATCACCAGATCGTAGGCAGCAGTCCGGAAATCCTTGTTCGCTTGCGCGACGGCATTGTCACAATTCGTCCCATCGCAGGAACACGTCCGCGCGGGAAAACGACAGCCGAAGATTTGGACCACGAGCGTAGCCTGCTGGCCGATCCAAAAGAATGCGCTGAACATCTTATGCTTCTTGATCTGGGGCGCAACGATGTCGGTCGCGTTGTGAAGGCCGGGACGGTGAACGTCACAGAACGCTTCATCGTCGAACGCTACAGCCACGTTATGCATATTGTGTCCAACGTCGAAGGCGAAATCCGTGATGGGCTGGATTGTATTGATGCGCTGATGGCCGGTTTCCCAGCCGGGACCGTCTCCGGCGCGCCTAAAGTTCGCGCTATGGAAATCATCGACGAGCTAGAAGAAGAAAAACGCGGCATTTATGCGGGCGCGGTCGGATATATCAGTGCCAATGGCGATATGGACACGGCCATCGCGCTACGAACAGGCATCGTCAAAGATAACACATTGCACGTTCGCGCCGGCGCTGGCATCGTTCTCGATAGCCTTGAAAGGTCCGAATGGATGGAAACACAGCACAAAGCCGCCGCTGTTTTCCGCGCCGCTGAGCAAAGCGTAAGGTTTGAACGCAACTAAGCTGACGGGCGTTGGTAGAAACCGTGACGTGAACTGAGTTCGACATGATCCCGCGCCATAGCTGGCCCTATGGCGCCAAGGGCTAAGGCGATTTTCCTCGTCTTACCCGCACCAACCCGTCCAGCCCATGCGTTTGGACCTTGGCGGCGCAGCACTTCACCAATCTCGCGGTAGACATTTAGCGCCGCCGTAATGGCCCAAGCGCAACGGAACGGTAATTCGCGAATACCGACTTTGGCCGAGGCGTAATAATCTTCGGCAATGTCGAGCAAATCAACCGCCGCCAAATGCGCGGCCGGCCAGTGTTCCCGGCTTGCAAGCCTGTCTGGCTCAATCGGCGCGCCATGTTTTTCCAAGAGCTCAGAGGGCACGAATACACGCCCAGCCTTCGCGTCATCAATCACATCGCGCGCTATATTGGTCAGTTGGAAAGCGAGTCCCAGATCGCTCGCGCGATCCAGCGTCGGATCATCCCGCACGCCCATAATATGCGCCATCATCACACCGACAACACCCGCCACATGGTAGCTATAATCGAGAATATCATCGACGCTACGGTAGACACGTTCATCCACATCCATCTGAAAACCGTTCAGATGTTCGTTTGCATGGCGAGGCGGGATGGTGTGACGGGCAAAGACCTGCGCCATGCCGATAAATTCTGGCGGCGCAGAGCGACCCGCAAAAGCGGCAGCGGTTTGATCTCTGAGGGCTTGCAGACGTTCGCCTTGGCCAAGGCGATAGTCCCTGATCTGCCCATGGCCCATCTCTTGCCCGTCCACCACATCATCGCAATGCCGACACCAGGCATAAAGCATAGAGGCGTCGTCTCTTAAGGCGGGCGGTAGGACCTTTGAGGCGAGCGCGAAGCTCTTGCTTCCTGCCTTGATAGAGGCGCGACCTTGCTGCGCCAGATTCGTCATTTATGCCGTCTCACCCCGGAGGCGAGCACGCGCGCGGTCCGCACCCATCAGGGCCAGGATTGGACCCAGTTGAGGTCCATGCTCACGACCTGTAAGCGCTTTACGAAGCGGCATAAACAGACCTTTGCCTTTACGGTCCGTATTATCTTTGAGCTTGCGGATCAGGTCAGACCAAGAGGCCTCATCGTCCAACAGTTCTGCGGCCGTGTCACAAAAGGCTTTGTCATCGGCATCGATGACCGGTGGGATCGGCGCGTAGATCGTGGCATTCCAACCCGCCGCATCATCAACAACTTCGACATTGTCGCGAATGGCCAACCAAAAGGCTTCCCCGCCCGATACGCCGAGAGCATCCAGCCGGTCTTTGACCTGCGCATAGGGCGTTTCGTGAAGAATTTTCGCATTCAGCTGGCGAAGTTCGCCGTCATCAAAACGCGCTGGCGCACGGCCGATTTTTTCAAACCCGAATTCCTCGGCCAAGGATTTAATCGTAAAACGCTCTTCAACGGGATCGGACGTCCCGATTTTTGCCAACAATGACAAGATCGCCATCGGCTCATACCCCTGCTCACGCAGTTGCCGCATAGACAGGCTATCGAGGCGTTTAGACAGCTTCCCGCCATCTTTATCGACGAGCAAAGGCGTGTGCGCGAAATTAGGCTCTTCTCCACCCAAGGCGTGGAAAATTTCAATCTGCGCACCGGAATTTGTCACATGGTCTTCGCCGCGAATGACATGGGTAATCTTCGCGTCAATATCATCCACAACGCTTGGCAGCGTGTATAGATAAGACCCGTCACCCCGGATCAGGACGGGATCACTGATAGAACTTGTCTCGATTGACTGCTCGCCCCGTACCAAATCGTGCCAAGTAACCGTGTTGCCGGAAAGTTTGAAGCGCCAATGCGGCCTGCGGCCTTCTGCTTCATAAGCTGCGATTTGCTCTGATGTGAGGTCCAAGGCGCGACGATCATAAATGGGCGGCTTGCCTTGCAAGCTTTGCAGCTTGCGCTGGCGATCAAGTTCATCCGCCGTATCATAGCAGGGATATAGCAAGCCTTTTTCTTTCAATATTTCAGCGGCTTCATCATAAAGCTTAAAGCGATCGGACTGATTAAAGGTTTCCTGCCAGTGCAGACCTAACCATGTCAGATCATCTTTAATCGCTTGCTCCAGCTCTGCGCTACCGCGTTCAGTGTCTGTATCGTCAATCCGCAGGATGAAGGTTCCACCGGTCTGTCGCGCGTGAAGCACATTCATCAGGGCGGTCCGGACATTGCCAACATGAAGGCGACCCGTAGGACTCGGAGCAAAGCGAACACGTGATGTCATGCGCGCGGCCTTAAGCGAGCGGACGCATTGGGACAAGCGCCAGCCCCACTCTTATCTGGCCGCCCTTATGCAGTCGCGTCATCACCGCCGACCCGCGCACTCAAAGCGGCCGCCATGAACGCATCGAGTTTACCGTCGAGAACGCCGGACGTATCTGATGTTTCAACCCCCGTGCGCAGATCTTTGACCATCTGATAGGGTTGCAGAACGTAAGAGCGGATTTGGTGACCCCAACCGATCTCTGACTTACTGTCGGCTTCCGCTTGCGCAGCGGCTTCGCGTTCTTGCAGCTCTTTTTCGTAAAGGCGCGCGCGGAGCATGTCCCAAGCTTGGGCGCGGTTTTTGTGCTGGCTACGATCGTTTTGGCACTGTACGACGATGCCTGTCGGTTCGTGGGTGATCCGCACAGCGGAGTCGGTCTTGTTCACATGCTGCCCACCCGCGCCAGACGCGCGGTATGTGTCGACACGGCAATCGGACTCATTGATTTCAATGTCGATGGTGTCGTCAATTTCCGGATAAACCCAGACAGAGGCAAAGCTTGTGTGGCGGCGCGCGCTGCTATCATAGGGGCTAATGCGAACCAGACGGTGCACGCCGGATTCCGTTTTCATCCAGCCAAAAGCATTTTCACCTTTGAACTTCAGCGTTGCTGATTTGATACCGGCCTCGTCACCGTCCTGCGTCTCTAAGATCTCGACTTTCATGCCGCGCGCATTGGCCCAACGCATATACATGCGCATCATCATTTCGGCCCAGTCTTGGGCTTCCGTGCCGCCAGCCCCCGGATGGATTTCGACAAAGCAGTCATTGCCGTCGGCTTCACCTGACAGCAGCGCATCAAGCTCGGCGTGTTCGGCCTTTTCTTGAACAGTTTTCAGGGCTTCAGCAGCGGCATCAAGCAGCTCTGCGTCTTCATCCATTTCGGCAAGTTCAGCGAGTTCCGCATTATCAGCCAAGTCTTTCTCGATGGTACGAATGGCTTCAAATGCATTTTCAAGCTTGGCGCGCTCTTGCATCAGTTTCTGCGCTTTTTGCGCGTCGTCCCAGAAGGACGGGTTTTCCGCCAGCGCATTGAGTTCGGCTAGCCGCCGTTCACTGGTTTCCCAGTCAAAGACGCCTCCTTAGCAGTTCCAATGACTGCTCGATCTGGGTCGTCATCTGTTCAATATCAGCGCGCATGGCGAATGAATAACTCCGGCAATTTAGTACAGGCCGTCGTCAATATCCTCGTCTTCGGGAGGGGTCTCGTCCGTCGGCGCCTCTTCAGGCAGTTCAGTTTCGTCTGGAGCGTCCACATCGGCATTAGCGGGCCCTTCGTCAACAGCGTCAGGACGGGTTTCTGCGTCTATTTCAATCGCACTGTCATCAATAGTCCGATCTATTGTTTCGGCGCTGTCTACCGCATCGTCTTCGAAACCATCTAGGGAGTCATCAAAATCGAAAAAGTCATCATCGCCGCCACTCTCATCTGTCGCTGGATCACCTTCGTCTGTGTTCCCGAACCCGCCAAATGTGCCGCCGCCAAACGTATCCGTACCTGAGCCAAATCGGACGGTTTCAGACAGACTCCCCAGTGTTGGCTCTGTGCCCGGACGGAACGCTTCCAAGATCACATTCGGCGCACCAATAAAGCTAGGCTCGCCTGTATCGCGATTGACGGGCGAGAGCGTTAGCCCATCAGGAATGCGGAAGGGAACTTTCGGTTCGTCCTTCAAGACCTCTTGCATAAAATCGAGCACGATAGGCACGGCAGAGCTACTGCCCGTCTCGAGCGCCATTTGTCGCGGCGTATCGAGGCCAATATAAACGCCAACGACAAGATCAGGCGTAAATGCGAGGAACCAATTATCCTTAGAGTCATTGGTCGTGCCCGTCTTACCCCCGACAGGGCGGGCGAGAGCGCGAAGCCGACCCCCTGTCCCGTTTTCGACCGCGCCGATCATCATGTACTTTACTTGATAAGCTGTAATCGGGTCGATGACCTGCGTCCTGTTGTCGGGCAGCACAGGCGGTGCCTGACCGACATAGTCGTCTTGTTCGCAATCAACACACGACGTATCCACATTGACAAAAATTGTCTTGCCCTGCCCGTCTTGCACGCGGTCCAGAATGCTAGGCACGATTTGTTTGCCGCCATTGATCATGATGGAATAGGCCGTCGCCATACGCAGCAGGTTCGTTTCGCCTGCACCTAGCGCCCAAGCGAGCTCCGGCTTGGGATCGTCGTAAATGCCAAAGTCGCGTCCCGTGCGCATAATCGGGGCCATGCCAATGTCATTTGCGAGACGCACCGTCATGGCATTGCGTGATTTCTCGATACCAAGCCGCAAAGTCGATAGACCATAATAACGACCCGCGTTAAAGTTTTCGGGCTTATAAAAGCGCTCACACTCATCTTCAGAGGCCGGTGTTTCGTCGTCTGTAATCTCGCGGTCTTCATCAACTTCGCGCAGTTCAAGCACGCCAAGCTCATTCTCCACGCAATCCGTATCGGACCGTTCAATCACAAATGGCGCATCCAGCACTTGGCTGGCGGGCGTGAAGCCGTTTTGCAATGCACTGGCATACACAAAGGGTTTGAAGCTGGACCCGGGTTGCCGATAGGCTTGCGTAGCCCGATTGAATTCGGACTGATCAAAACTATAGCCCCCAACGAGAGACTTCACACGACCCGTATGCGGATCCATCGCGAGGAGTGCGCCGTTCACTTGAGGTATTTGGCGTAGATTGTAATCATCGCTTCCCGGCTCTTTGCGCTGAACGAGAATGACGTCTCCGCGAGAAATCACGCCTTGAAGCGAGCTTGGGGCCTCCCCTTTAAATCCGTTGTTTGCAGCAGCCCCGGCCCAAGCGACATCTTCAATAGACAGGAGACCTTCTTCCGTGCCGAGTTCTGGGTCCTCCCGATCTCTCAAAAAGCCCAGTTTTGCTGTTTTGATCGGCTTGTCGAGCACAACCGCCACGCGCCAATCCCCAATATCCTCAGGCGGGGAATAGGCGAGCAATTGCTCAGCCCAATCATCAAGATTGTCAAAATTGGTCAGCGGACCACGCCAGCCCATACGGCGATCCAGCATCTCCAGACCTCGGCGTAGCGCCCGACGCGCCGCCAACTGCATATCCGTATCCAGTGTCGTACGGATCGAAAGCCCCCCACTGTAGAGTTCTTCCGTGCCGTACATTTGGTTGATCTGCTTACGTGCTTCTTCAACGAAGTATTCGGCGGCGAGATATTCATCTCCAGCTAACCGGTCTGTCCATTCTAGCGGCGCCTCTTTCGCGGCCTTTGCTTCTTCATCCGTAATGTAGCCATCATCAGCCATGCGCCCCAATACATAGGCCTGACGCGCTTTGGCCGCGCGGTATTCATCAGGATCGTCGAGCTCGTAATTGGCCGGACCTTTCACAACAAGCGCGAGATAAGCCATTTCGCCCAGGGTGAGTTCGTCCATTTCTTTGCCAAAGTGGTTGAGCGCCGCCGCCGCAACGCCGTAAGCGCCGCGACCAAAGTAATTATCATTGACGTAGAGTTCGAGGATTTCACCTTTATCAAAAGCCTCTTCCATCCGGCGTGCGATAAAAATCTCGCGCACTTTACGGCGCATGGAATAGTCATCCCCGACGAGGAAGTTTTTCGCCACTTGCTGCGTTATCGTTGAGGTTCCGCCGATCCGTTCGCCCCGAAGTTTCTTCATCGGCGCGGTCAGGGCTGCGCGCGTGAGACCTATCGCATCCCAGCCGTTATGGGTGTAAAACCGTTGGTCTTCGGAACTGATAAAAGCTTGTTGCAGGCGTTCGGGCACGCTTTCAATCGGGACAAAGACGCGCGCTTCGGTTCGGAATTCGCTGATCAGCTTGCCGTCGCCCGCATGTACCCGGCTCATAATCGGCGGTTTGTATTCAGACAATGTCTGAACACTCGGCAGATCCTTGGTGGCACGGGCCGTCCAGACCGCAATGAAGACGGCCAGGATCAGGCCAATGACCAATCCAATTACGAACAACCATTTGACAATCCGCCAAAAGCGAAATCGCTTTTTCTTTGGGGTATCAGCAGCAGCGTCGGCAGTATGTGTCACGTAAGTTCGACTCAGAAAGAAATATGGCGCCTTTACGTTCTAGCGGGGGCAATGCTGCGCCTAAAGTGAATTCTTCATCCTCGTTGTGCTGCGTCTGAGAAATATTGATCAACCGATAAGCGGACCGCTTTGAGCATCTTGGTTCGGTGTGATTTTTTCTTCAACAGCTTTTCATCTTCGATATTCGATAGAAAACCAAGCTCCAGCAATACGGCTGGTACATCCGGCGCTAGCAGAACGTAGTAACCTGCGCGTCGATGACTATTCGTCACGAGTTTGGTTTTACCCTCCAAATTCTGCAGAAGAAAATTGGCAAAGGCTTCGCTTTGGTTTTCCGTATTACGCTGTGCCAAATCCACGAGAATATCGCCAACGGGATCGCTTTGCTCTGACAGATCTACATCCATGATCCAGTTTTGATTGTTGACAATGCGCCGAGACCGTCCCCGCGCGCGATCGGCTAATGTGTAAACGCTCGCCCCGCGTGTATTGGAATTAGGGGCTGAATCTGCGTGGATCGAAATAAAGAGATCGGCCTGCTTCTCCCGTGCGAAACGGACACGATCGTCATGTTTGACATAGGTATCGCCCATCCGCGTGAGCAGAACGCGATAACGACCCGTCGCTTCCAGTAAGGCTTTCAGTTCTTGAGCGGCCGCCGTCGTAATCGTCTTTTCATATGTGCCCTTTTGACCAATCGCGCCGGGGTCCCGACCGCCATGGCCCGGATCGATGACAATCGTCTTTACGGACGCGGCAGCCGGCTTTAACCGCGGAAATGGCGTCTGATCCGCCTCGAAATAACGCGGACCGGCAAGTGCAGACATAACGCTAAAGAGCGTCAGGCAAAGTGCAAGAATAGCAGACCGAAGAAGCATAACCGCCTTTTGGGGCCAACAGGGTAAACAGAGCCTTGAAAAGTGCTGCAATCGACTAAATACATGACGCGCCTGCCGGCCACTGACAAATGCTTTGCACAGCATTGCATTTTCAGGCAGTGCGGTACCGACGAACGCGATAAATGCGATTCCGACCCGACAACGCGAAACTACCACTGGTCTTTCGCAACGAATAGAGATTTCATGCACCGAGCCTTTTACGCAGCCTTGATGACCGGGACAGACCCGATCGCCGCTGCCGTGCTCGGAGCCAACACTGACACACATATTTCCCCTCTTCTGCGAAGACGAGGACATGCGCATGCATCGTCCGCGCCGCAGACCGATTGCCAAATTCTGGCACGGCCGAGGGGTCTAGGAGACTTCCATGACAAAGCGCATGCTCATCGACGCCGCCCACCCGGAGGAAACACGGGTCGTTATCGTCGACGGAACCCGGGTTGAAGAACTCGACTTTGAAAGCCGCCACAAGCGACAGTTACGCGGCAATGTTTATCTGGCGAAAGTCACGCGCGTAGAGCCATCGCTGCAAGCGGCCTTTATCGATTATGGCGGCAATCGGCACGGCTTTCTTGCCTTTTCAGAAATTCATCCGGACTATTATCAGCTCCCGTATGAAGACAAACTCGCCCTGCAACAGCAGGAGGAGGAAGAACTCGCGGCTATGGTCGAGGCTGAGGAAGAGGACGAAGACGCCGACGACGATGTTGAGGAAGACGAAAACCTCGATCCTGATGAAGACGACGCGACGGACGAAAATGACGCCGAGGTCGCGGATGAGCAGGTAAAAGTCGCCTCCAAACGCCGGAAGCGGATCAATCGCCGCCGCTATAAAATCCAAGAAGTTATCAAGCGCGGCCAGATTTTGCTGGTGCAAGCTGTTAAAGAGGAACGCGGCAATAAAGGTGCGGCCATGACGACATATTTGTCATTGGCGGGACGTTATTGCGTGCTCATGCCGAACACCCCGCGCGGCGGCGGCATTTCTCGGAAAATCCCGAACGGCTCTGATCGGAAGCGCCTAAAGAAGATCATGGACGGTCTCGACGTCCCACAAGGCATGGGTGTTATCGTTCGCACCGCAGGGGCCAAGAAAACAAAGGCCGAAATCACGCGCGATTATGGCTATCTGTCACGGTTATGGGACGACATTCGCGACACGACGATGAATTCACGCGCACCAGCTCTTATCCACGAAGAAGGCAATCTGGTTAAGCGCTCCATCCGCGATCTCTACAATAAGGATATTGAAGAGGTTCTTGTCCAAGGGGATGATGCCTATAAAACGGCGAAGGGCTTCATCAAAATGCTCATGCCGAGCCACGCCAAGTTTGTGAAAAAATATGAAGAGGAAATCCCCCTCTTTCTGCGCTTTAACGTCGAAAAGCAGATTGAAAGCTCGCTCGACGCAACCGTGCAACTAAAGTCAGGCGGTTATTTGGTCATTCATCCGACCGAAGCGCTCGTCAGCGTGGACGTCAACTCTGGCCGCTCGACCAAGGAACGCAATGTTGAGCGTACAGCCCTAAAGACCAATCTCGAAGCCGCGGAAGAACTGGCGCGGCAAATGCGCTTGCGCGACCTGGCAGGCCTGATCGTTGTCGATTTCATCGACATGGATGAAAACAAGAATAACCGCGCGGTTGAGCGCAAGATGAAAGAGGTCCTCTCCAGAGACCGTGCGCGCATTCAAACCGGGCGGATCAGCCAATTTGGCTTGATGGAAATGAGCCGGCAAAGGCGACGTCGCTCTCTTTTAGAGGGCTCAACGACTGTGTGCCCGCATTGTGATGGCGTCGGTCGAAAACGGACTATCGAAAGTTCCGCTTTGGCGGCCGTCCGCGCTCTCGAAGACTTTGCTATTCGCGGCAAGGCCAAGAAAATCCGGCTCAAATGCCCGCCTGACGTTGCGCTCTATTTACTCAATGAAAAGAGAGACTTATTACAAAAAGTTGATGAGGATGCAGACGTCTTCACTGTTGTCGAACATGATGACAGCCTGATCCGCCCGGCCTTTACGTTGGAAGTTGCGGAAAAACGGACGGACAATCGCAAGGACCCCCTTCTCGCAATCGAAAAAGAGCTGCGTGAAGAGCAGAAGAAAGCTGCGCAAGCCCGGAAAGAAAAAGCGAAAGAGGCGCGGAAAGTAGAGGCGGACGAGACCACTGACGAGGATGTCAATGAAGCGTCTGACGAACGCGATAATCAGGATGAGGACGCCAAACCTCGCCGTCGCCGGGGGCGTCGTGGTGGACGCAATCGCCGCCGGAAGTCTTCAGATGACATCAACGCGGAAACCGGTGATGACGTTGCAGAGGCCGCATCCCTGGAAATTGAAGAGACTGACGAAGACGAAAAGCCAAAACGTCGTCGCCGCAGTCGCTCTGCGCCGAAGAAGAGTGAAAATGCTACCGAAAAAGAAGATAGCGGCAAAGACGAAGAAGCGTCTTCTGACGACGCGGAGGAAAAACCCTCAAAATCTCGTCGGCGGTCTTCCGCGCGCCGCAAAGCCCCCGGTAAAACAGCCAAAAGCGGAACTTCTTCCTCTGATGCCGTTGAGGAAACCGAAGAGGATAAGCCTGTAGGCACATTAGCGGCTGAAGATGCGCCCAAGAGCCGTCGTCGGCGAGCCGCACCGAAGCGCAAGGCCGCAACAAAAGCGAAGGCGCCGGCAGTGGAAGACGCGGATACGGACGAAAAGCCAAAGCGCAAACGCCGCGCCCCCCGTAAGACAAAGACTGGGGACAACGCTGATGTGACCGGTGCAGAGGCCCCGAACGAGGCGGAAGCTGAGGCGAAGCCAAAACGCCGCCGTAAGGCACCGAGCAAGACAGCGGGTGAAGCTGTTGCAGAGGCTCCAAAGCCAAAACGGACACGCAAAGTGGCATCGAAAGCGAAAGCCGGAGAGGCCGCAACAGAAGACGCATCCGCTGAAGACGCCTCACCTAAGCCGAAGCGAACCCGCAAGGCTCCAGCTAAAGATAAAGCGCCGGCCAAAAAAGCGGCTCCAAAGAAAGCGACTGCAAAGAAACCTGCCTCAAAAGCCAAAACCGAAAAGGCAAAGACATCGAGCGATGCGGACTCCGCCGACGACGTGCCGGCAAAACCAAAGCGGACGCGCAAAGCCCCTGCAAAAAAGGCTATAGATTCCGAGGCCGCTACATCTTCGGGAAAAGATACGGACGATAGTTCAAAGGCAGAGCCAAAGCGTCGCCGCAAAGCGCCGGTCAAAACGGCTGCCACTGCTGAGCAAAGGTCTGATCAGAAGCCAACCGCTTCCAACACAACCGATGCGGCGCCTGCCTCCACGCCTTCCGGACGTCGTCGCAAGGCTCCAGGACGGAAGAAAGGCGGCCTTCTTGACCGGCTGATGGGTAAAGGAAAGACGGATGAATAGGGCTTAAACAGCTCTTGCAAACACCCTTTCGTGAAGCCTGCGTAACTTGACCCCGCCCCACTGGGCGTGGTCAATAGACCCTATGATTTCGACGCGAAACATATGGTCTCGACTTCTCTCTGGACTATCTATTGCCGTATTGTTTGCGACGCAGGTTAGCGCGCAAGGCTTGCTGCGCGACACAGAGATTGAAGAAACCCTTCGCGATTTCAGCAATCCTATACTGCTCGCCGGCGGCCTTCATCCAGCGTCTGTCGATCTGTACCTCGTCAATGATCGCGAACTGAATGCTTTCGTCACCCGGGGTCAGAACATCTTTTTGCATACGGGCCTTATCCTCGAAGCGGATACGCCAAATGAATTGAAAGGTGTTATTGCGCACGAAGCCGGACACATTGTCGGCGGCCACATTGTGCGATCTGACTATGGCAACCGGTCGGCCTATGGCGCGATGCTGCTAGCGGCAGGCGTTGGTATTGCGGCCATCCTTGCAGGCGAGCCCGGGGCGGGCGCGCTCGTTCTGGGCGGGTCGCAGCAATTCGGCGCGGTAGAAGCCCTCGCCTATTCGCGGGTCAACGAATCAGCGGCAGATCAATATGCGGCCACCTTTATGGAAGCGACAGGCCAAAGCGGTCAGGGTCTGATCAACTTTTTTGAGAATTTCCGCGCGCAGGAAGTTTTAAGCCAGAGCCGCCGGTACAAGTATTTCCGCTCTCACCCCCTATCGGCTGATCGGATTGATGCGTTGCGAGAACGTGTCGCTGAAAGCCCCTACACGGATGTGAAAGACAGCGAAGAAGACCAATTCCGTCATGATATGATGCATGCGAAGTTGCGAGGCTTCCTCGATAGCCCGCAACAAGTCTTCAATCGCTTTCCGCCCGAAGACCAAAGCATGCCAGCGCGTTATGCTCGGTCTGTTGCCTCTTTTCGTGGCGCTGACTTGAGCTCCGCTCTGCGCGAGATTGATACGCTCATTGCCGATGCCCCGCAAAACCCATATTTTCACGAGTTGAAAGCGCAGGTGCTTTACGAAAGCGGTCGGCGCGAAGAAGCCATTCCGCATGCGCGGCGCGCTCTTTCTCTTAAACCTGATGCACCGCTTTTGAAAATTGCTCTGGCTCAGTCCCTCATCGAAACCGGCCGCGAGGCGGAGCAAGAAGAAGCCTTGGACCTTTTGAAGGCCGTCACGATAGCCGAACCTCGGAATAGTTGGGCTTGGGCGCTGATGGCGCGGGCTTATGACGGTTTGGACGAACCGGCTCTGGCGCGCTATGCCTCTGCGGAACGCCACTATGCGATTGGGGATTTGGAAAGTGCGCGGTCCTTTGCCGGGCGCGCGCAGAAAGACTTGCCACGTAATATACCGCAATGGCGTCGTGCATCAGACATCATCGTTGTGGCAGAGACACAGCTCGACAGGCGTCGTCGTAATCGCCCCCGCGCCGGCAAACCCTTTGGGTCTTCGTCTCACAGTTTTGGCCACAGTTTTACGTCGACGACGCGTTAAGGTTTATCCGCTAGGGGGCCTTAAAACATTTACTTGGAATTCGTTATGACACTCGCGCTTCGTTCGCTTCTTGCAACCTCTATCTTTGCTTTGGCCGGATGTGCGCAAGCCCAAGCCCCTGACGCCGCTAATAAAGCCGAGATCGAAGAAATTGTTCGTGCCTACCTGCTCGAAAACCCAGAGATCATTCGCGAAGCGCTGATCGAGCTCGAACGCAAAGACCAACAAGCAGAACTCGACAAGACTTACGATGCGATTGCTGATTTAAACGATCAAATCTTCCGTGACCCCCGTGACTATGCCGTCGGGCCTAAAGACGCCAAAGTGCAAATCGTCGAATTCTTCGACTATAACTGCGGTTTCTGTAAACGGTCCACGGATTGGGTTGAAGAAACGATCGCTAAGCATCCTGATGATGTTCGTTTTGTCTTTAAAGAACTTCCTGTTCTAACGG
>CAZSUW010000026.1:0-31501 GCA_964610115.1 uncultured Algimonas sp. | reverse complement strand
CTCTTTCCACGCTGTGATCGTATCTTCCACACGGATCCGACATTTCTCTCGATCCATGGGAATAATCAGGCCGAGGTGACAGCGCAGAATACCCTTTGTCACCCCCTTATGCGCAGGGATGTGATATCCAGGCGACAGGATGGAAAACATGGCGGTTTGAAGGTTGGGGACTTGTTCCAGCAAGCCCGCCGTGACGGGCGTCAGCTGCGTATTGGTTTCCAACCGTTTGCCAAAGCCAAATAGGACATGCGTCTTCCAGTTTTTCTCGGTCGAAAGACGATATTGGTCCGGGCTGATTTCATGGAAAGCCGGAATGTTATCGCGGAAGGCCAAGACAGCTTCAGCCTCCTTACGAATGACGTCCCAGTTATCGGTGAATTCAGACAGAAACGGAAAGTAGTCATTGTCGATCTTGGGCGTATCAGGCACCAAACTTTTGCGTGACTGATAGCCCGCGATTTTGCGCACAAACTTCTTGCCATTATTTTTGACAAATGCCCGAACCGGCTTCTTAAGGTGGGCCGGTTTTTCGGGCTCTGGGGGTGTTTCGACTGCGTCAACCATGGCGTAGTATTTACGCCAGTAAGCTGTCCGCGTCCATCATGTAGTTCCGTGTCAATGGCAGTGCATCCACCGCCTTGGTAAGCTGGATTTGGAAGTTCATATGCTTACCATGTGTGAAGGACAGCTCGCTGATGATCAGGTAAAACTCCCACATTCGCGAGAAGCGATCGCCCATCATCTCAACGACTTTTTCGCGATTGGCCTGAAAACGATCATCCCAACGCCGCAGCGTATGACCGTAATGCAAACGCAGGATTTCCATATCGGTGACCCAGAGCTTGGCTTTCTCAATTTCTGCAAAAGTTTCTGATAAGGCCGGGCTGTAACCGCCTGGAAATATGTACTTCCGAATCCACTTTCCCGTCGTACCGGGACCGCCTTTACGGCCAATCGAATGGACAAGCGCAACCCCATCATCCGCCATGACATCGCGGATCGTGCTGAAATATTCTTCAAAGTGCTGCACACCGACATGTTCGAACATCCCAACGGATACCACGCGATCAAAAGGTCCCTCCACATCACGATAATCTTGCAAACGAATATCGACGCGAGCCTCTAACCCAGCCGCCTTGACGCGCTCATTTGCGAGCGCAAATTGATCATTGGACAGCGTGACTCCAACCACATTCACATCATGTTCTTTGGCCAGATGGATCGCCATACCGCCCCAGCCACAGCCAATGTCCAAGACACGATGTCCCGGCTTAAGGTCCAGTTTCGCCGCAATATGTCGCTTCTTCGCGAGCTGAGCCTTTTCGAGGGTGAGATCACCCAAATCTTTGCGGTCCGTGGGCCAATAGGCGCAACTATATTGCATGTCTTCATCAAGGAAGAGACGATAGAGATCATTAGAAAGATCATAATGGGCTTCGACGTTTTTCGCAGACGCCTCACGCACATTGCGCTGCATTGTCTTCCGGAAACGAGTTTTCAACTTCTTGATACGTTGTCGCACAGGACCTTTTCGCAGACCATCCTTATTGGTCGCGAATAAGGTCAAAAAGTCCCGGATCGTCGTTCCTTCCTCCATTACAAGCGTGCCGTCCATATAGGCTTCGCCAGCCTTGAGTTCGGGATTAAAGAAAAGCGTCCGGTACAGTTTCGGATCAGTCAGGCGTATCGTGGCCGAAGGTTCACCACCCGGACCAAATTCATGTCGCGTACCCGTATGGTCAATGATGGAGAGACGTCCCGTTGAAACGAAACGTTGCATAAGCGTGCTAAGTAATTTCACGCGGGGACCCCCACTTTTTTCTATCCTGTTTTTACAGCTTCCAAACGACGTGCCGCAAGGATTTCTCGCGCAATGCGTTCTGTGCGTTCATTATCGACGTCGATAGGCGCTTCGGCGAAAGGCATAATGATGGGCACGACTTTCACCCCAAAACGCTTCGACAAACGCTGAAAAACGCCCGGCAGGGAAACAAGCGTGTAGTGATAAAGAAGCAGATTGATTAGACCAAACGCCTTGAAAATACGGCGTTTGGATTTTCCAAATTGCCCACCCCCTTTAAACGCTTCGGCGGCAGAGACCGATCGCGGCGTTTTCAGGCCGAAGAGATTACAGTTTGAATATTTGCCGTCTTTAAACGTGTAGGGCCGCCTTTGCCCATCGGGATATTTTGCCCAAATCACCTCGGCCGGTGTGATGGCCACAGCTGCGTCACAATCGGCACTTTCAAACGCGTTGCAAAAATGATCGACCATCTCTGCCGTTTGCAGAGCATTATCGGCAGTGCAGATGATGATAGGAAAACGATTTTCCTCTCCGAGGGCGTCTTTAACACTGTCAAATAGGGTTTCCGCACTTGGCAGGATCGCAACAGGTTTGCCTAAGCTGCCATCATGAATACAACTCACCGCGTCCAGCGCGCGGGGCTCATCAATAGAGATGTAGATGTCTCGAACATGATCGCTTTCTGCCAGTGACCGTAGCACAAGCGCAATCATGGGCGCGCCATCCATTTCGATTAAGCATTTGTGCGACACACCGGCTTTCACTGCCAACGGGTCTTCAACACCCGGCCGGCGAGCCGCCAGTACAAGAGCGGAGACAGCCATCAAAACGGTCCTTGGATAACGTCGTTGATCACGCTTTGCCTGAGCATTGATCCTGCCAAAATTGTTTCGATCAAATCTTGGTGACTATACCCCATGCTTCGCCAGCTATTCGAGACGGTTTTCTTCGACCAGAGGTTACAGCTCATGTTGAGTTCGATGAAATTGAAATCCCCTGTCTCTGGCGAATATTTGAACTCAAAGCGACCAAAATCAAACGGCCATATTTCCGGCATCATTTTCATAACGTCAGCGCGCACAGTCTGCGCGAGCGTTTCGTCATCACAAACGCGCCATTCCGAGTTCGACTCCCGAAAGCGCTTTTCTTGATAAGTCCTTAGGCGCAAATCCTCGCCATCATAAATCATAACAGGGAGCAAAGCGGGACCCCCGTCTATCGCGGGTACTACGGGCACCGCCATTTCAATCCCATCTACAAAGCGCTCGACAATGACGTCGTGATGGTCATCTTCAGCCATCAACGCCCCCATATGCGCTTTGGCTTCGGTCCAGTCGGCGCATTTCTTAACGCCCCAAGACGCAGAACTGGCATTCGGTTTGACCATCATCGGGCCATCCGCAAAAGGCGGGGGCGTGTCATTTACGCCGCCAAAGCGATAAATTTCGCTCTCTGGTGTTGTCACACCTCGCGCCCGCGCGCACAGCTTCGTCAGATGTTTGTCGTCGCCCACGCCGCGTAAAATTGGCGACGCCCCCAAGAACGGGACCTGTCTCCAAACCGCGAAAAGCGGGCCAAAGATTTCAGAGTTCTTGAAGCCTCCCCGGTTCAACATGGTAAAGAGGTAGTCATGGTCCGGCGTTTCAAACAAATCGGAATAGCTATTCCCAATACGTAAGTTTGGCACAATCGCTTCAAGTGTTTTGCGCAATTCATAATGATAGACGGCGTGCAGACCGTCTTGATCATCCAAAGAGCCGTCCCCAAGGGCGTGTTTGGCCAAAAGCATGACCTTCACACGTTCCCTGTCCGCCTCTGTAAGTCTCAGCCGCAGATCCACTCAACCTCGCTAAAAGGGCCAGTAATGGCCTCGGACATCTCCATGTCGCCCAATAAGGCGGTACGGGTGTATCCCGTATAATTCTTACGCTATGAGGCGGTCCTTAGGCGAATCCTAATCCGCATCATCACACTTATTTCATAGCATCCTTTGGCGGCTTGTCGCACCGAAAAACGATAGAAAAAGCGCTTGTCCTCATTGCCAAAGTTGTCCTCCCATCGCCTCTGTGACTCGCCCCCTCATTTGATACGTGGCGCGACACTTACTCCTTCGCGTCAACAGGCACTTCATATACGGACCTCAGCGCATGACGCGCAGCGAAGACCAAAACCAAAACGGCAAAGCCATTGGCGGCCAGCGATGCGAAGCCAGGCGCCAGACGACCAATGAAGTAAGCTGATAAAAAGAAAACGCCAATATAAACACTCAAGGCCGCACCTCGGATTATCACCGCACGCCCCGGCCGATCCGTGGCATAGAAAATCGGATAAAGCGGCGCCGCCGCCCCCATTAATGCTGCTGCAGGAACAAGGAGCGCCGCCAGCGGCACGGCCTGCGCATAGGTCGGGCCGAAAATCGCTGTCAAAACACCTTCGCCAAAAACAAATATCACGGCTGAAAAGCTCAACCCGACAGCCAATAATATGGCGGCAGCGCGGGTTACGATCCGCCAAATGCGATCAGCCCGCCCCTCTGACACGAGTTTCGCCAATTCAGGATAGATGACTTGGTCTAAGAGCTTGAACCCTTCGGTTAGAAGCTTGGCGACTTCTTCGGCGATTTTGAATACGCCGTTCCAAACGGGTCCAAACACGGCCATGACCAAGAGCTGAGGCAGGTGCATGAAACCTGTCGCCAGGGTCGAGTCGATATTGGACTTAACAACAAAACCCCAGATCGGGCGACGGGGTTTGAAAAACCGAATTTTGGCCTTCAGAACGCCGCCTAAGAGACCGCGTTTTTTCAGTTCAAACAATCCGGCCACCCAAAGAAACACATATTGCGCGAAAGACCCGGCAAACCAAGCTAAGACAAAGCCTGAGAGACCCCAACCTGCCCATGCCGCATAGACCGCGCCCGAAAACCGGACGACAGGCATGACCAATGCTTCAATACCCAAGATAAAAAACTTGTCGAACAGACGGAAAATACCGATCGAGGTGCTCGTCGCTCTCACAAGAATTACGAGGCAGTAAAAGCTCACCAATCTTTGTAACGTGTCGATATCGACACCTTCACTGGGCGCAAGTCCGGGGAGCGCATTGGCGATCGCCACCACACCAGTGAAGGCGGCAATCGCTAATCCATAGCCAATGATGACCGAGATAATATCCAAGGTGAAACCAAAACGAAGCAGCCGCGTCAGGCTTTCTGTATCATTGTTGGCGATATCGTCCGTCCCAAACCGGATTATGGATTGCCAAGCCTGAAATGTCGCAACCTCGGCAAAGAACAGCATATAGGCATGCAGGAAAACCAATATCCCGAATTCCATCGGCGTGAGAGAGGCTGTCACCACCAGTAAGGTCGCGATCCCTAAAGACGTGGCGATAATTTTCGCGACCAACAATATGCCTGTGTTCGAAACAATTCGCCGGCCGACGCCCTTATTCGGCGTATCGTCTTGACTTCTTTGGCCCAAAGACATCAGCTATATGACGGATTTTCGGTGAGAATCTTCTCGATAACAGCGAAGTCTGCAAGATTGTCCGCATCAATCGCGGCCTCGGCCTGTTCCAGAATGACCGGTGCGATTGAGGCTCCGACATTCTTACCCGCATAGGCGAGGGCTTGTCTTAAGGATAATTGTCCTAACACGTAGCGGATCGTCATGCCCACACCGACGCGCCGAACAATTTTTAAAGGTTGTCGACGCAAATGTTGCATTTGGCGCCAGAATTCAATGACACGCAGTCCTTTTTCATTGGCGATATAGAAAAGGTCTGTCCCGCTAACAGAAACATCCTGAAACTTCCAATAAGTACATTTCTGCTCCGGATATTTATTCATCACGGTTTTGCTCGTCACCAAACCGACAGCGAAATCAGCTTCGGACTTAACAGCGCCATCAAGAAAATCGCGTAAAATCTCTTCGGTCAACAATGCGTGATCACAGCTTGTCACGAGTGCGGGTAGCGTACCACTCTGAGCGGCCAAGAGCGCACTATCGGCCGGCCCGACACCATGTGGGGCCACAGTAAATCCAGTCCTATCTCCAACGTAACCAGACAAAGTATAGGGCGGCAAAAGATCGGCCTGCTCAAGCGCGGTCTGCACCCTATCAAGCATCGCAATACCCGCGATCGGGATATCCGCTTTCGAACCGACGCCGAATTTATCACATAGCGCGTCTGGTCCAGGTCTTTGACCGGCAAGAATGATAACCCTCGGCGTCATGATATATTTGCCCCATACATACGAAACGTCTTGTAATGATCCGCACCAGCAATGTCGCAAATACTTTTCACGCCTTCATTATCTTCTAAGATCCAGGAAAGTTCGCATTGCGTGAAACCTTGATCTCGTCCCGCGTCAAAAGCCAGCGAGCAAATTTTATTGACGGCCGCCAGGCCGCGCTTTGTATTTTGATATTTCTTGCGAACGCCCATTAGCGGTATACGAGATTTTTTTACGTAGCCGCGCTTCAGCCGCCAAAGAAGCTTCATCCAGTTCAACGGTAAAAGCGACCCGCCAAAGTCGCGCACAGCCTCGTTTACATCCGGTATCATCCAGATGAACGCAGCGGGTTCTTCGTCAATGAAGGCTACCCAAAAACCTTTCGGATACATGATCGGACGCATCTCTGCAGCCATATGATCGATTTGAGCTGGAGGAAACGGGATAAACCCCCAATTGTCCGACCAAGCATCATTAAAAATATCCATTGCCAGAGCCACTTCGGACTTGAATGCCTTCGCATTCATAGACCGCCAGGTAATGCCTTCATCCCTTTCGGCCAATTTTAATAAACGTCGCATGAAAGGGCTGTCTGGTGATCCGTTCGAAATATCCGCACGATAGGCCAGCATATCAACCTGCTTTTCGAAGCCATGCCGTTCGACCGCGGCGACTTGATGTGGACGGCCATATGGCATCATAACTGCGGGCGGGTGCTCAAATCCGTCAACCAGCAGACCGCATTCTTCGTTCACGCTCCACATGGCGGGACCGATAAGGCGCTTATAGCCTTTTTGCCGCGCCCAATCCATGACCGCAGAAAGCAATGCGTCCTCGACAGATTTATCGTCAATGCAATCGAAATACCCAAAAAAGACTGTTTCATCTGAATAGTGCCGCAAATGTGCGCGATTAATGAAGCCTGCTATCCGGCCGACAGGAACACCGTCTCGATAGGCTATGAAAAAACACGGCTCGATGACGGCCATGGCAGGATTTTTTTGGCCCGACACCTGACTTTTTCGTTCCATGCGCAAAGGCGGACGCCAAGCGGGTTCATTAGCATATAGGGTGTATGGAAGCGTCAGGAAGTCGGCATTCGCCGACGCTGATTTTCGAATTTCCAAGGTCTGATCCACGCTCTCGCTCAGCTCTTGTGCAAAGCGTGGACTTAGAGCGCTAAGCTTAGCTCAGGTCAACCAAGTTAATGACAATATCTCGACCTTCAGCAGGAACGTCAAACCGTGTTTCCTCCCACCGCGGCAGGCGCAAATTTTCAATTTTTGGATTGTTGGAAAGACCGTAAGGTTCCTTGGGCGTGAAATTCCATTTTTTATCGAGGCGTCTATCCCCATCAATGTCATGATAACCAACGACAGCATATTCACCGGGTTCGGGCACATTAATGCAAACCAACATCGGACCGTCATCAGCCGGAACACGAATTCTACGCAACTTGCCGGACCGCTTCATGAAATCCTCTTCGCCAAAGAGTTCTAATTTTAAGATCCCTTTCGCGGAGACATTCTGAACAACGACACGGATCTGGGCCACATCGGCCCGACAGGGATCAGACGCATCACGTTCATATAGCTCCAATCCTCTTTCCTGCCCTAAAGCGGATAGAGGTTCATCATTATCTGCTAAAGAAACACTTCCCATCAACGCAGCGAGTGTGGTGGCAAGCATCATAGATTTCAGAAACGTTATGTGAGAGCGGTTTGCGTTCATGGTAGCTTCTTTATACAGGGACCCGAATGAGCTTGATATGAACCGTAACAGTGTGAGCTTTCACGGCTGGTTACAAATTATCTCAGAGCTATATGGGTATTAAACAGCCTTAGGCAAAGCTGGGCTTGATGCAACATACGGGAAAAGCATGGGACGCTTGAACATATATTTGTTCAAAAAGGCTTGTGTTGCGATTGGTGGTTTGATCGTATTCGCCTGTGCTGTCCTGCTGCTGGAACGTCTGCTTCGGATATTCGAAGTTGTCACAACGTCCACCAATCCCGCCTCTGACGCGACGCAGATGATAGTCTCGCTGCTGCCTTATTATCTCGGCATGGCAGTCCCTTTAGCGCTGATGTTAGGCACGATCATTACCGTCGACCGCTTTTCACGTTCCTCCGAACTTACTGCGGCCTTGGGCGCCGGTATTTCGCTAACACATATGACCCGGCCTTTCTTGGCGATTGCCGCTATTCTTGCCGTGGCCTCAATTCTGATCGAGGGATGGCTACAACCGCTTGGCCGGTATCAATATCGATCTGTTGAAAACACAGTCCGACAAACAAGCTTCACTGCCGCATTACGGGAAGGCACGTTCACTACAGTTGGTCGCAGAACATTTTTTGCAGGTACAGACTCTCCAGAAAATGGGATCGGCCCAATCTTCATCTACGAAGAAGTACGCGGAAATAATGGCAAAGTCGAAATCCGCATCACAACAGCCAATCAGGGCGAGTTGATCGTCAGAGAAGAAACCGGCAACCCTGTTCTTCAACTTGCATCCGGCAAAGCCTTCCGCGTGACGACTGATGACCGTCTTTCCGGAGATCTTGCTTTTGGTGGTAGCTCTATTGCCGGTGTTGCGACTGTCGTTCCCTTCCGAGTGCGAGGTAATGATGAAAGAGAACTGACAAGCGGAGAGCTATTCGATAATAGACGCGGTGATCGCAGGACCGAGATTGACCGAAATACTAATAATGCGGCGCTACACATTCGCATCGCCAAAACCGTGATGTTGTTCATCTTACCCTTTTTGGCTGTGCCCTTTGGTTTGAATTACGGCCGCAACCCATCCAGTGCAGGTATCTTCGTCGGTATTGTTTTTATCGTCGCGCTACAAAAAGCGTTAGAATTCGCCCAAGGTCTCGGCGCATCCGGAACAATCGCGCCTTGGGTGGGAATCTGGGGTCTTATTGCTCTCCTCGCAATTTTTGCCGGCATCATATTCCGCAAATCTGCCTTTAAGATGGGGCAGCCTCCGCTCTCCAGCTTCGCCATGTGGATCAGTCACGTACAAGGCAAAATAAAGAAGAAGATTGCATCCATCCGCAATCGGGAGTCCCGTGCCTCCCATGCTTAAATTTCTCCTTTACCTCTCTCGTTCATTTTTGCGCACATGGATTATGGTCGTTTTCGGCTTTCTGATCCTGATCGGCTTGCTCGACAGCCTCGCCAATGGGGCTGACATTGTTGAAAGCGGTGAAGGCTTTAGTGGCACCTTCAAATATATGGGATTGCGCGCCCCCGTTATTTTCGACCGCATTTTCGTTTTCACGCTCGTTGTCGCGATTTTGCTGACCTATGTGAAGCTGATCCGTCAACATGAGCTGGTCGCACTTCTCGGTTTTGGTATTAGCGCGACGAGGCAGGTATTATTGCTTGTGCCGGTGGTACTCGCAACGTCCCTCGCCTCGATAACCTTCATAGACTATGCCATGGCACCAGCTGTTCGCGCGCTGCAGGCCTGGGGCATCGGGGAATATAAGGTAAAAAACATCACGGCCGAAAACCCGCTATGGCTAGAAGACAATGGCGATATTATTCGAGCAACGGACCGCGAAAGCTTCGAGACCCTCGCCAAAGTGCAAATCTTTAAACGCGATGCGCTAGGGGCCGTTGAAGAAATCATCTGGGCTGATCGCGCCATTTATATGGAGGGCGAAACGGGTTGGGCATTGCAAGGCATCAAAACTCTACGCGTTGCCGACGCCCAAGGTGAAGCCCGAGAAGCCACCGCCTATGACGGTACAATGCGCTGGGAAACAGATCAAACTCCGACATCTATTGCGCGCTTGGCCGCAGAACCGCGCGACTTGTCCCTGTCTGAAATGCGGCGTTTCATGCAGCCAGGAAATAGTGGGTCCCAACCTAGCTTTGCCTATAGTTTTTGGCACGCCCATCGCTTAACCCGCCCAATCGCTGCGCTCATCCTACTCACTGCCTGCGCCGCATTAATGCAGCGGACGGGCCGCGAAGATACGGGGGATAGAACCCTGATTGTTGGGCTCGCTTTTGGTTTTCTTTTCCTGATCATTGATGGTGCGCTGGCGACTTTTGCCTCATCTGGCAGTCTGAGCGTTGCACCCGCGATTATATTGCCGCTTTTCGCTTTCGCCCTCTTTGCGGGCTTCATGCTAACTCGAACAGAAGCCTTATAAATCCCAACGATGTCGACGGCGTTTTTCACTAATCCGCATAGCTCGCGTGTTGCAAAAAAGGGCTCTCGCATCTCAACCCATGCGCCGGCTTTTGGTGCAAAAGTCTATGATCTTGCCCGGTTTGAAGCGCTGCCAGGTCAAGTGCGGGCAGCGCTAGGCGAAGCCGATCTTTTCGTCATTGAAGGCGGTGACGGGACGGTACAATGCGTGATGAGCGAGGTCCTACGCCAAGTCGACGATGATAAACCTCTACCCGATTTCACCATTGCGTCTGGGGGCATGACCAACCAAGTCGCCAAAGTGATCGGGATGCGGCGCGTAAGTCGGTCAGGCTTAAAAGGCGTCAAGCAAAGCCCCGATATACTCGATACGCGTCTGTTGAAGCTCACAGCCGAGGGCATTGAAGATCAATACGGCTTCCTTTTTTCCACTGGCGCTGTGCCTATGGTCACAGAATACGCAAAAGACGAGCTTCATGCGCGCGGAATTGGCGGGTCTGCAGCGGTAGCGGGAGGGCTTATCAAGGCCGTCACGAGCGACCGGGAGGCCCTCATGCCCGCAACAGATTGCGATTTACGAATTGACGAAACTCATCTTTCTGGCCCGCACCTTGGCACTGTGGCGACCACCTTGCCGACGATTACAATGGGGCTAGATCCCTTCTGGGGTGTCGGAAAAGGTGACTTGCGGCTCACTTATGTCGATGGCCAGTACAAGGGTATCATCCGGCATGTAGCTGGCGTCTGGGTCGGGTTTAAGGACAAGGACCGAAGCCCAGATGGCTTTCACAGCTTCAATGCGGAGACAGCCTACTTCAACTATAGCGGTCCCGTTATGATGGATGGTGAACCCCTTAAAATACCGCAGGCTACTTTTCAGCTGGCAACGAGCCGACCCGTTCGGATAAGACGATGACACAGGGGCTAGACGCGCTCATCCGAGCGGAGACCCTGGCTCCACCGTCTCGCGTAACTGCCGTAATGGATGCTATCCGGGCGCGTCACCCCGATCGCGTGCAAGGCTTCGTTTACTACGGCAGTAGCTTACGTGATCTGGACGATCCGGAAAAAATGCTGGATTTCTACGTCTTGGTTGACAGCTATGTCGCAACCCATGGGCGCGGTTGGCGCGCGCTGACCAATCGCTTTATCCCGCCAGCGGTTTATTACCTAGAGCTTGAACGGGACGGCGTTCTCTCCACCTGCAAATATTCCATCATTTCATTGAAGGAATTTGAGCGCCGATGCCGTGATGGTTTTCTCAGTCAGGTTTGGGGCCGGTTCAGCCAGCCCTGCGCGCTCCTTGGTGCAAAAGACAGCGCTGTGACTGACCGCATTATCGCCGCGCGCGTTCATGCGGTAATGACTCTGGCCAGCGAGACTACGCCGCTTTTTGATGGACCTGCCACGGCAACCGATTTCTGGGGCCGTGCCTTCTTTGAAAGTTACAGAACCGAATTGCGCCCTGAATCAGATGACGGACGCGCAAAAGAAATCGTCGAGCGGTATTTGGATCGTTATGAAGCCGTCAGTGAGGCCCTTTTCGGCGCAGCGGTAAACGGGCATTACGCCGTGCACGAGCATAGCGGAAAAGGTTCCAAGTGGCGCTGGTTCTTTCGCCGCCTTGTTGGACGACCCATCGCGGCGATCCGCGTCCTGAATAGTGCGGCCACATTCGAGGGCGGACTGGATTACGTCCTCCGCAAGGTTGAGCGCCATAGCGGGGTAAGCCTGAATGTCACAGACGCTCAACGGCGGCATCCTGTCCTCTGGAGCCCTGTTCTAGGGTGGAAGCTGTGGCGGCGCGGCGCGTTTAGCGGTTAATCGCCATTATTCGGCAACTTGCAAGCGCCGCATCCCATCGGCCATGATCTCCGCGCCACTGTCTTGCAACGCTTTAAACTTGGCGAGGATCGCATTGACATCATCTTCGGTATGAGCGGCAGACACACTGATCCGTAACAGGCTCGAACTTTGCGGCGTACCAGGCGGGACGGCCAGGTTCACATAGACACCTTCACGCAACAGCCAATTCCATTCCATCGCGGCTTGGGCTTCATTTTCGCGCCGCACGGCAATCACCGGGCTGGCCGGCGCACAGAGATTAAATCCCATCCGGTTCAGCCCGTCATGGAGCTGAGCCGCGCGTGCCATGATGTTGTGGCGAAGCTCGGGTCGTGACTTGATCGCGTCCAGTGCCGCCTGCGCCGCGCAGATATTGGCAGGCGCAGCCGACGCGGTGAACATGTAGGGCCGCATAGCTTTGCGTAGCAGTTCAAATTCAGGATGCTTAGACGCGCAGAAGCCGCCAACGCTGGCAAGGCTTTTGGAAAATGTGCCGCTGTAAAAATCGATCTGATCCAGCACACCTTGTTCTTCGGCAATGCCACGACCGCCGTCACCAAACACGCCGTAACTATGGGCTTCATCGACATAGAGATAAGCGCCGTGACGTTGGCAGACCTCTGCGAATTCGCTGATGGGCGCGATATCGCCAAACATGGAATAGAGGCCTTCAATCACAACAAGTGCGTGACCGCCCTCCGGGGTTTTCTGGCGGCCAAGACGCTTATCCAGATCAGCCGGATTATTGTGCCGAAAGCGAACCGTTGTCGTCCCCGCCAGGCGGGTTCCGTCAATGATGCAGGCATGCGCATCCGCATCGATAAAGATCACATCATTGGGTCCAGCCAGTCCCGCCATCGCGGCCAGATTAGTCACATACCCTGTTGTGAAAACAATGCAGGACGGCTTACCGAGATGCTCGGCCAGATCGCGCTCTAACTGCGCATGTTCAGCGTAAGAGCCATTGGCAATACGCGATCCCGTTGTGCCTGTGCCGTGGCGGTCAATCGCGGATTTAGCCGCCTCTCGTGCCCCGTCATCATAGGTCAGACCGAGATAATTATTGGTTCCCGCCAAGATGATTTCACGATTGCCGATGCGCCCACGTGTCGGGCCCATAATATCGTCAAAAGTCATGTTGAACGGATCGACACCGATCTTCGTAACCACAGACGCGCGCTGCGCGAGAGGGTCATATTTCGAAAAAATTGTCGACGTATTTGTGTCGGCTGACATGTCCCTATCTCCCCGCGCCGCAAACCCTATTGGGCCAGCAGTTCTTGTATAGCATGGACCAATTCGCCAACCGTTTTCACATCACTGATCACTTCCATGGGGACGCTAATATCATAGTGGTCCTCTAGCTCCATGATCAGGTCAAACACAGCCGTGCTATCCACCTCCAGGTCAGACATGATCCCGGATGTCCGCAAGATAGGCTTGTTCTTCACATTGTAAGGACGAAGAAGTTCGCAAATTTTATCGAAGATTTGCTGATCAGTTGGCATAACAGGCGCGTTAGCAAGCAGCCGTCAGAGCCACAAGGGCCAGTGGGCAGACACTCACATCACAGTCCATGACGTTTGTTTATTCCCGGATCGCCGCGCGAAGATATAGACTACCCGTGTAAACACTCAAAATTCCCGCAAGCCATAAGAGGATAAGCCCCATATAGCGAGCCGTGATCGCAATATCTGGAATAACGGAGTCAATCGGTAGGTAGGCCCGCGCCAGCACCCAAATCAACAAAGCGGCAATCGCCATAAGCTCAAAGGCCGTCTTCCACTTCGCGAGGTTCGTAGGCGGCATAACGCGCCCTGTTAGCGCAGCATGTTCGCGGGCACCGCTGACCAAAATATCTCGAAAGACAATGGCTAGCCCGGGTATAAGAAACACCCACTGCCCGCGCGCGGCGATCATGAAGGCGATCAAGCATCCTGCAACGAGCAGCTTATCGGCAATCGGATCAATCATTCGACCAAAGCCTGACACGACATTCCATCGCCTTGCGAGAAAACCATCGAGCCAATCCGTCATAGCCGCTGCGATGAAAAGCGGGCCGAGAACCAAGAGCTGCCCAAATGGGCTGTCCCAACCGAATTCGAGGCTCAATATACCAATAATGAAAACCGGAATGATCAGAATGCGGCCAATGGTGAGTGCATTCGGCAGCCAAAAGAACCGATGTCGCGCTGGCATATTAAGTTCAGTCATTGGACGGGTTTTCAATAGCCTGGTCGGTTTCATCCGCCACAGGAGTAATCGGAGAGCTCAGGATTTTATAACCGGACACAAGCGAAAAGAGAGCGGCGATCCATAAAACAACGGTTCCAGTCAACCAGATAAAGGGTGACGCTTCGTCATAAACGGCCATTGCCCCATCTGTGCCCGCCCGGATCATATCGATCCATTGTGTTAGCCAAGGCGAGGCCACGAGAAGAGCAGCCCCCAACATAGAAAACCCAGCCTTCGCATTACTGAGGGGATTATCGGGCCAACCAAAGCGGGCCAATTCAAAGCCTTTAGTAAGCCCTATGATAACTTCGCGAAGGATCAGGATCGCAAACGGCACGATCCAGGTCCAACTGGCCATTCCGTTACGCAAGAGAACAACGCCCAGCGCCACCAAAACGCCAACCACGAGAATCGTATCGGCAACATCATCAAGATAGCCGTAACGCCGAAGAGCGCCGCGCGATGCGCCGCCAAAGAAATCGTCGAAGATGTCTGTCAAAGCCGCGATGATGAACAGAACTGTTGCCAGAATGGCGATTTGGGTGTCGGGCCAAGCCCACAAAATCAGGACCATTATGACCGGTGTGACGACAATACGCAGAAACGTCAGCGCATCCGCCAAAGCGCCTCCGGTTTCTTGCACATTTATCCTGTCTTCATCCTTATTCATGGAAGTAGTCATAGATTGTTTGAGCCAGCTTTTGACTAACCCCCTCTACACGCGACAGATCAGAAACCGCCGCCCCCTTAACCGCTTTTGCCGAGCCAAAATGCGCAAGAAGCGCGCGTTTTCGACCCGGACCCACGCCTGCGATACCATCCAACGGGTTAGACTTCATCTGCTTTTTTCGACGGGCGCGATGCGTGCCGATTGCAAAACGATGGGCCTCGTCGCGAAGGCGTTGCAAGTAATACATGGCGGGATTGCGCGGCGGCAGGGTGAAGGGGTCCCGCCCGTTCATATAAAAGGTCTCACGTCCGGCATTGCGGTCCGGTCCTTTAGCAATCGCGACTAAAGTAATGCGATCGAGAACACCCATCTCCTCAAGAACACCTGTCACGGCGGAAAGCTGGCCCTTACCGCCATCAATAAGAACAAGATCCGGCCATTCAAGCCCCTCACCTTTTACCAATCGAGAAAAGCGGCGCGTGAGGACTTCGCGCATCATACCAAAGTCATCATTCCTAATTTCGGCGTCCTTGATATTGAACGTCCGGTAGTCGCGTTTTCTAAATCCATCTGGCCCCGCCACAATAAAGGCACCGATCGCATTGCTGCCCTGATTATGGCTGTTATCGTAGACTTCGATACGCTGCGGCGGCTCCTCCATCCCGAACAGTTCTCGCACAGCCTCGAGCAGTCGCGCCTGATTCTGTGTTTCTGCCATGCGGCGACCCAGAGCTTCCTCTGCGTTGCGGCGGGCGGTTTCTAGCAAAGTTTTCTTTTCACCGCGTTGCGGCACGCTCACTGTAATTTTCCGGTCGGCGCGTTCAGATAAGGCCGCTTCAATCAGATCATGACTTGGCAGAGCGTGGCTGACGAAAATCTGCTTCGGAATGGGTTTGTCCGCGTAAAACTGCGCAACAAAGGCATCCAAGACTTCCGCGGCGCTCTGGTCCTTTTCATGCCGTGGATAGTGGGCAGAATTACCCCAGTTCTGGCCCGCGCGGAAGAAGAAGACCTGCACACAGGACTGCCCGCCCGCGCTATGTATTGCGATGACATCGCCGTCGCTAAAGGTCTGCGGGTTTATCTTACCGAGATTGGAATTATTGATCTTGGCCAGCGCATGGAGGCGGTCGCGCAGCTCTGCCGCCTTTTCAAACCGCATGTCTTTAGACGCGTCTTGCATCTCAGCTTGCAGACGCTGACGCAGATCATCTGAGCGACCTTTCAGAAAGTCTTCGGCATCAACCACCAGCTTGCCGTATTCCTCCAATCCGATCACGCCTGTGCAGGGCGCAGCGCAGCGTTTGATCTGATGCTGCAAGCAAGGCCGCGTCCGCGTCTCGTAGATATTGTCCGAACAATTCCTGAGGCGAAACGCGCGTTGCAACGTATCGAGTGTCCGGTTGACGGCACCGGCACTCGCAAAAGGACCGTAATAATCGCCTTTGATCTTTTTCGCACCGCGATGTTTGACCACTTGGGCTGCTGGATGATCTTTGCGCACTAAAATATAGGGAAAACTTTTATCGTCGCGCAGCAGGATATTGTAGCGAGGACGGAGTTTTTTGATCAGCTGGGCTTCGAGTAAAAGCGCTTCAACTTCGCTTTCTGTGACAACAAATTCCATCATGGTTGTTGCGCGAATCATCCGTCGTAGACGTGTCGGGTGGCGGTCATAAGACGTGTAGGCTGTCACACGCTTCTTCAAATCTTTCGCCTTACCGACATAAAGCACAGTGCCGTGTTGATCCATCATGCGATAGACGCCCGGCTTATTCGGCAAGCGCTTCACATAGTGTCTGATGCGCTCTGGCCCGTAAGCCTTTGCATTCGATGTCGACGCAGTGTCAGGCATGTTTGGAAGCTAGGGCGAATAACGGTGAGTCGCAAATGATCAAATCGGCACGGAGCCCTAAGGATGTTTGCTTACTCTGTGTTCAAATCGACCGAGAATTGCTTGAAGACATCCAGTGGCACACGTTCCAAGGACATTTGATGCGTGGCGGCAAGGACCACTTTCGGGGCCACGCCTGCTGCATGGGCTTCACGCCATCGGTCCAAACAGAGACACCATTGATCGCCGGCCTTTAACCCCGGAAAGCGATATTCAGGTCGCGGCGTTTGTAGATCATTTCCACGCGCCCGACTAAAGGCCAGAAACTCATCCGTCATCACAGCACAGACAAGGTGCCGCCCACGATCCGCCGCCTGAGTCTCACAACACCCATCCCGAAACCAACCCGTCATCGGCTCAGTCGAGCAGGTCTGCAGCGGCGTGCCGAGTACGTTGAGAGAGCCGCGCTTTGAGGTCATCCGCGCGTCTTCACTAATTCCACGCCCGCTGCCTCAGCTTTCAGGAGCGCCTGCGGTTTGGCGATGGCAACGCGGACGCTTTGAACACGATCATCCTCTGACAGCGCCCAATCGGCAATGCGTTCAGCAAGCGTTTCGACCAGTTGAACATGGGCCTCTTGGGCCAGACGTTCAGCGGCATCAGCGACGACAGAATAATCCAACGTTTCGGCTAAGCGATCATCATCCGGCAGGGCCATACCGCCCATGCTTAGCTCAACGTCGATGATGATGGGCTGTGTGCCCTCATGCTCATGCGGGTGAACGCCAATGCTGGCTTGCACCAACAGGCCGCGCACAAAGATGCGTGTAATCGTATTTGTCATAACTCTGTGTCGAAGTTGAGATGTTGGCCGCCATCAACGGCAATCATTTGGCCTGTGACGCTCGATGCGCCGAGTAAGTATCGGACCGCGTCGACGATCTGATCCGGTGGCGAGCCATTTCCCAGCAAAGTCGAGTGCTTTTCACGCTCAAAATCATCAACGCTTTGCGTGTGGTTGCGCAAAGTCGGTCCCGGACCAATGCCATTAACGCGAATGTCCGGCGCAAAGGCTTGCGCCATCGTCTTCGTAGCCCAAAGCAATCCAGCCTTCGCTACACCATAGGTGAAAAAGTCCGGTGCCGGCCGATAAACGCGCTGGTCAATCATATTGACAATTGCACCCTGGCCCGGCGCTTGGGCGGCAAAATCGCGGGATAAGTGCAAGGCCGCCCGTAAATTCACATCGATATGATGATCGAAGACAGCATCGCTAAAATCATCCGCCTCGTCAGGATCAAAGGTCGAGGCATTATTGATAAGGGCGTAAAGCGGCGCGCCTAGCGCCTCTCGACTACGCGCCATAAGTGTCGCCACATCACCCGGCACGCGCAGATTAGCCTTCACGGCAACGCCACCAATGTCCGCTGCCAAAGCCTCGGCCGGGGCCGCGGAAGTCCGGTAATGGACACAGACCTTCCAACCATCATCCGCCAGACCGCGCGCCATATGCGCGCCGATTCGCGCCGCCCCGCCTGTGATCAAGACGGTTTTCACGGCGCAACAATCCTGGCGCGCTCCCCGCAACTCGGCCGGCCGACCTCTACGCAATACAAGCCTGGCAAGCGCGGGGCGAGACGTTCGTAAATCCAAGCAGCGATTTGTTCGAGCGCAGGCTGTTCCAAACCTTCAACGTCATTCAGGAGCGCATGATCCAGCGGGGCTACCACCTCTTTCACAATGGCTTCGATTTTCCAGAGATCCCGAACCCAGCCTTTTTCTTCCTGCGCATCGCCGCGCACAATGACGGTCCCGCGAAAAGAATGGCCGTGGACTTTCTTGAACAAATCGTTCGCATCGGCATGGCCGAAGTAATGCGCCGCTTCAAACTGGAAGTCTTTTTCGATTTCGAACAGCATTGCGCGCCGTTACAAAATGCCGGACATCTGCACGCCCATATATGCCAGATAAGCGAGGACAAAGATCGTCCCTGTTCGGCGGCCAATGGGCTTCCGCGTCAAAACAAACAGAAGCAATGCCGCCGTGGCTACCAGCATGACCCAGAAATCAAACTGGTAAAGCTGTGCTTCGACTGGAACGGGGCCCGCAAGTGCTGCCGCCCCCATAACAGCGAATGTATTAAACACATTGGAGCCCAACACATTTCCAAGCGCGACCTCGCTATGGCCGCGTATGGTGCCGACAATGACTGTTGCAATTTCGGGTAAACTCGTCCCGATCGCGACAATCGTCAGACCGATGACAGTCTCTGATACGCCCAGTGTCGAGGCGAGTTTGACGCCATTGCCAACGATGAGTTCCCCGCCGAGGAACAGGCCGATAAGGCCGGCGGCGACATAGACAAGGTCTTTGATAACGGATGTGGGAAGTCCGTCGCGGCCTTCGTCGATTTCAGCCATTTCTTCTAGGATGGTCTCGTCAACGCCGGCACGAGCCAAGGCAAACATCCAGATGAGGTAGATGATAATCCCTGCAAACAAGATCGCCCCTTGCCAGCGCGCAAGTGGATTACCCAAAATCGCCAGGAAGACAAAAATCAGGGTTGCAACCACACAGATAAATGTGTTTCGCGCCACACCGCTCATATTCGTTGGCACCGCCATGATGAGGGCCGGCAAGCCCAGCGCCAGCAGTATATTGGCAATGTTTGAGCCGACAACATTACCGGCAGCCATGTTTCCGACGCCGTCAAGAACGGCCCCAACACTCACGACGAGTTCGGGCGCGGACGTTCCGAAAGCCACGATCGTCAGCCCCACAATCAGCGCGGGCACACCCCAGTGGCGCGCAAGCGCAGCGGCCCCGCGCACAAGTATGTCTCCCGCCACGACGAGCATGACGAGACCTACAATCAGCAGGAGAATTGGAACAAGGAGTGTCATTGGAAAAAGATCGAGACCGGCTCTTACAAGCGCTTAGTCAATCCGTTTCTTGTCGATATAATTCAAGATACCGAAAGCCGCGAAAATTATGATGAAGGCCAAAAGAGCCGGATCAAATGAAATCCCAAGTATTGAGACACCGGCTTGAATAGGTAGGGTCATTTCTGATCTCCAAAGACTAATCTGGCGCGCCCATAGCGAATGGCACGGCAGCTTCCAACAGTTGAATCAGCTATCACGTGTAACAACTCTCGACGGGGACGGGCTATCGGCAGAGACGACTTGTGGCAATCGTTCTTCGCTTCTAGACAGGCCCAGAACATACAAAAAGGAGTCCCCATGTTCGGAATGATCCCCTTCGTCAAAGCCGCAGGCCGCGGTCTTGGCAAAATGTTTGGCGGCAAAGAGGCCGAAGACACCCTAAAAAAAGAAGTTGAAAGCTATGATCTCGATACAGACGGCATTGATATTTCCGTTGATGACGATGGCGTTGTCACCGTCAAAGGGGATGCCGTCAGCCAAGATATGAAAGAAAAAATCATTCTTGCCGTCGGCAATGTCGAAGGTGTTGGTGGCGTAAAAGACGAAGTTAGCACAAAAGTCACCGGTCGCGAATCACGCTTCCACACTGTTGTTTCTGGCGACACACTCTCGGCGATTTCGAAAACCTATTACGGCACGTGGAAGCTCTATCCGGAGATCTTCGAAGCGAACAAGCCAATGCTTTCAGACCCCGATAAAATCTATCCCGGGCAAGTTCTTCGCATCCCCGATTTGAAGACAGCTTCAGCATAAGTTAAAAACAGAGCAGGACGGCTTCCGGAAGCGATGAGAGAGGGCATCCAGTTACCATCCTGCGGCGTTTTTAAGCGCCAAAGCTGGCTAAGAATTGCAGGATGAACGCAATTTGAATGGCAAATCACCCCTCCGCGGGGCGGGATTTCATCCAAAGTGTTTCACGTGAAACACTTTGGACTTGAGCCCGAAACCGACGTCTATTCTAACGTCTCGGCAGTGTCTGGACTGGCCTTTGCCTCTTCGTTCCACGCATAGATCGCATCGATCTGACAGCTAAGCGGACCTATTTGCCCGGGTCCTCGCAAATCGAAAACGCTTTCAGAGACAATGATACGGTCATCATCACGCAAACAGGATGTCCGACCCGTCAGCGCCAATGATTGCGCATTGCGAAGCTGCGGACAGTTACGCAACACTAAAAGGTAATCATCATCCACACCGCGAGTCACGATGACGGTGCGGCGTTGATTTTCGCGAAATCGGTCAATCGTGCGCGTAAAGCAAATACGATCCACCCGCTCCGCTAACCGAATGTCCTCTTTTAGGCTGTCCGGCAGCGGGTCAGTCGGCCCTGTCGTTGCACATCCCAATAAGAGGAAAGGGGCTGCGACAAAGCTCGCCCAACGGTTTGGGGCGCGCAACACAACTATGAGGACCTTTTTGATTTTGAAGCCGTCTTACTCGCGGCCTTTCGACGTGTAGGCCTCGCCTTGGATTGCGCAGCCTTTAGCACTTCGATTTCAGCAAGAGCGGCATCGAGACGGGCCTTCAGCACATCAAATTCATCCCGCGAGACGAGATCCATATCCGCAATGAACTTCTCCGCCTGCCCGCGACTCATGGCACGGATTTCATCGCCAACGCCTTTTGCCGCGCCAACCGCATTGGCGACAAGGTTACTAAGATCTTCCAGAGGTTTGCTGCGGCTTTGCATATATGTCTCCTATTAGCTTTAAATAGATAAGGCCTTCCATTGATGCTTTCAACGGGCAGAACGTTGCGTTAGGGCGGGTTTGTGAGCTTGATCTTGATAGACTTTATCGCTGCTATCCGGTTTCCGCCTTGGATCAGCGAGGACGTACCGTTCACGGGTGGCTTCGTGAAATGGTACGGGCTTGCCTATGTGGTGGGCTTGTTCGGTGCGTATCTCTATGCGGCGAGACAGGCGGAAACCCGCGCGCGCTGGCTTCCCATTGGGGCAACGCGAGGGCCACAAATTGTTCCGACGCGTGATGATCTTTCCGACCTTATGTTTTACGCCTTCCTTGGCATCATCGCAGGGGGCCGGCTCGGCTATGTCATTCTATATGACACGGACTTGATTTGGACAGAGCCGCTTCAGATCATATTTGGCATTCGCGGCGGTGGAATGAGTTTCCACGGAGGGTTTTTAGGGGTTTGCGCCGCCGTTGGTTATGCGGCTTGGCGGAAAAATACGAGCTATATGCGGTTTGCGGATTTGGCGTGGATTGGTGCGCCAATCGGGATCGGGCTCGTGCGGCTGACAAACTTCATCAATCAAGAACTTTGGGGAAGACCGACAGATGTGCCTTGGGCCTTTATTTTTCCGAAAACAGATGAAGGCCTGACACCACGCCATCCCAGCCAACTTTACGAAGCCTTTTTAGAAGGGCTGGTCCTTTGGCTTATCTTACGCTTTCTCACGACTAAAGGCGGACTTTCAAAGCCCGGTCTAATCACAGGTGCAGGCGTCGCTGGCTATGGTATTTTCCGGTTCAGTGTCGAATTCTTCCGCGAGCACGATCCTATTCCGCAATTTGGCACCTATCCCATGATTGGCGAGCTGACGCGGGGCATGGCCTACAGCCTACCCATGATCATCGTTGGAACGGGCGTGATGATTTGGGCTTGGCGACGGAAAGCCGTCGACCCCATTTACGCGCGAGATCAAAAGACCGAAGAGCCGGTCAATGCCAAAACCTCATAATCGCACCCCGCTCTATCACCGTCTGATCGCGCGCATCCGGGAAAGCGGGCCTCTCAGCGTGTCAGAATTTATGACGCTATGCCTGCTTGACCCCGTCGATGGCTATTACCCGACCCGCGATCCCTTAGGGGCGGGCGGAGATTTTGTTACGGCCCCAGAAATCAGCCAAATGTTCGGCGAAGCGCTGGGCCTTTGGGTCATTCAGTCTTGGCAGGACATCGGACGTCCCGATCGCTTTAATCTTGTGGAGCTTGGCCCTGGACGGGGCGTCATGATGTCCGACATTCTAAAGGTGCTGCGGCTAGACCCCGCTTGTCGGAGTGCCGCTCAGGTTACCCTAATCGAAGCCTCCGCCGCTTTGCAGACCGTCCAAGCGAAAACCCTTGGCCCCTCTGGTGCGAATGTGACGTGGGTTGACCGTCTTGAAGAGGTGGATGACGCCGCCTGCCTTATTATCGGCAATGAATATCTGGATTGCCTGCCCATTCGGCAATTCGTTCGTGTTGCCGGGGTATGGAGCGAAAGACGGGTCGGCGCCGATGCAGAGGGCGATTTGCGTTTTGAAGTCGATGGTCAACCCGCTCCAGAGGTCATAACGCACAACTTTCCCAAGGCCGAGGATGGGACGCTCATTGAAATCTGCCCCGCCATAGACCTTCTAACTGATCATTTAAGAGAACGGTTTAAAGCGACGCCAGGACGCGCGTTGTTCATTGATTATGGGCCGGCAGAAACAGAATTCGCCGATACGCTACAAGCTTTAAAGCAGCATCAAAAAGTCGACGTTTTCCACTCGCCCGGCGACACAGACCTCACCGCTCGGGTCGATTTTGCGCGGGTCAAAAACATCGCAATAGGCCACGGCCTCGCAGTTCACGGCCCCACGCCTCAAGAGGCTTGGCTGCGTGTGATGAATATCGAGACGCGAGCGGTATCGCTTATCCGCGCCAACCCCGCGTCCAAAGACAAGATCATGCGGCAGCTTCATCGCTTACTCGACGCCGAGGAAATGGGCGAACTTTTCAAAGTCATCGCCCTCTCTTCGCCCGAGCTTCCGACGCCACTTGGATTTGCGGAATGAGCCCTCTCTCCCATGACAGCCTATTTGTTCCTCACGGCTTTTTCGGACGTCAGGGGGGTGTCTCAAAACCGCCTTATGACACGCTGAATGCGGGACTATTGTCCGGCGACGATAAAGACGCCGTGGCGGAAAATCGGGCGCGGATACGCACGGCACTTGGCGCGGATTACTTGGTCAGCTTAAAACAAGTCCATTCGGACCGCGTGATCATTGCCAAAGACAAACCGGTTAGCGATGAGGAATCCGACGGCATTGTTACAAACGTCCCCGGTCTCGCTCTAGGGATTCTTACGGCAGATTGCGGGCCTGTTTTGCTGCTTGATCAGGACGCCGGCATAATTGGCGCCTGCCATGCAGGGTGGCGCGGAGCTTTGGCCGGGATCGTTGAAAATACCATTGCCGCCATGTGCGAATTGGGGGCATCTCCATCGCAGATGAGCGCGGTACTCGGCCCCTGCATTGGACCAGATAGCTATGAAGTTGGAGACGATTTTAAGTCGGAGTTCCTCGACATATCAGCTGACTACGATCAATTCTTTGTCCATGGTGCAAGCAACAAACCTTACTTCAACCTTCCCGCATTCATCCTATCCCGATTAAAAGCTTGCGACGTGGCCGTTTCAGCCTGGACGGGACAGGACACTTACGCCGAGACAGACGCCTATTTCTCCTACCGCCGCAACACGCATGAGGGTCTTTCAGGCTATGGGCGCAATCTATCCGCAATTATGCTGCCAAGCTGATTGCGCGCGCGCAAAACGGACGCTAGGGGCGTGACGCGTGGGCGAGAAGGGTAAAGCATCATGAAGCTGATTAGCGGCACAGCCAATCCGGCATTGGCACGCGGCATTGCGGACGTTCTGGACGTTCCTTTAACGAAGGTCGAAATCGAACGCTTCCGCGACCAGGAGATCTTTACACGCATTAATGAAAATGTTCGCGGCGAAGACATTTTCCTCATTCAGCCGACCAGCGCACCCGCCAATGACCATTTGATGGAATTGCTGATCCTTATCGACGCGCTTGTCCGGGCTTCGGCAGATCGCATCACGGCCGTTGTTCCCTATTACGGTTATGCCCGACAAGATCGGAAAACAGGCGGGCGCACGCCGATCTCAGCAAAACTCGTCGCTAATCTTATCAGCAAGGCCGGCGCGCATCGCGTGCTGACCGTTGATCTGCATGCGGGACAGATTCAAGGCTTTTTCGACATTCCAACGGACAATCTGTTTGGCCAACCCGTTTTTGTCAGCGACATTAAAGATCAACTCACCGCCAAACAGCGCGAAGACCTTATGTTCGTCTCGCCTGACACGGGCGGTGTCGTGCGCACGCGCTCTATTGCAAAAATCTTCAACGCGGACATTGCCATCGTCGATAAGCGCCGCCCGAAAGCGGGCGAAAGCGAAGTGATGAACATTATCGGCGATGTCGCAGGTCGGAATTGCATTCTTTACGATGACATTATCGATTCCGGCGGAACGATTTGCAACGCGGCTAAGGCTCTGAAAGATCACGGCGCGAGTAGTGTTTCCGCCTATATCACGCATGGCGTGTTGAGTGGACCCGCCGTGGAGCGGATCACGAATAGCGAATTGAAAGAAGTCGTGATCCTGGACACGATTTCACAGCCTGACGCTGTAAAGGCCTGCGATAAAATTCGCGAATTATCCTCTGCGACACTTCTCGGCGAAGCTATTCGTCGGATTGCTAATGATGAAAGTGTGTCCAAGCTTTTTGGATAAGGCATCTTAGCGGACTCACCTCCCCGCTTGCACCCCTTCCTGAGTTGGACTATGCGCCGCGCGCACAAGCCGTCCGTTGTGGGCGGCTTTTTCTTATAACCCGAACAATTGAGTAGGAGTTTTCCGATGGGTGTTGTTCTCGATGTCACTGTGCGCGAAGGCACAGGAACAGGCGCGGCGCGCGAAGCCCGCCGTAATGGTATGGTCCCTGGTGTCGTCTATGGCGGCGACGAAAATGCGGTCCCTGTAGCTGTCAAAATGAACGAAGTGCTGAAGGCGCTGAACAGTGGTGATTTTCTTGGCTCCATGATTGAGCTGTCTCACGAAGGCAAAAAGCAAAAGGTCTTCACCAAAGACGTGCAATTCCACCCTGTCACAGATTTCCCCATGCATGTGGATTTCTACCGCGTGACCAATAAAACATTAATCGACGTGGAAGTGCCGGTGAACTTTGTTGGCGAAGAGGCTTCACCCGGTATGAAACGCGGCGGCGTTCTGAACATCGTGCGCTACGCCATCGAAGTGAAATGCCCGGCAGGTGATATTCCAGAAGGCTTTGACGCCGATGTTTCCGCCTTGGACATTGGCGATGCGCTGAACATTTCAGACATCACTCTGCCAAAAGGCGCCAAGCCAACCATTACCGATCGCGACTTCACCATTGCCACAGTCGTGGCCTCTCGTGTCTCCAAGACCGAAGATGAAGAGGGCGAAGGCGAAGAGGTTGCAGCCGACGAAGTGCCTGCAACTGAGCAGTCAGAGGACTAATCGTCTTCTTTATTCGCTGGTTATTCGGCAAAAAAGCGGAGGCCGACGTGGATCAGATCTGGGTCGGCCTTGGTAATCCGGGCGCGAAACACGCGCTCGACCGCCACAATATCGGGTTTATGGTCGTTGACGGCATAGCAGACGACCATAACTTCGGCACGGAAAGCGCAAAATTTTCCGGCGTCGTTCGGTCTGGACGAATTGGCGAACAGAAAATCCTCATCCTGAAACCAACGACTTTCATGAACAAATCCGGCGTGTCCGTGCAAAAGGCGATGGCCTTTTACAAAGTCCCGCTGGACCGCGTTACCGTCTTCCATGACGAACTGGACATTGCGCCCGGCAAAGTCCGCACCAAAATGGGCGGCGGACTGGCCGGACATAACGGGCTAAAGTCAATCAACCAGATGTGCGGCGGACCAGACTTCCGTCGCATCCGCTTAGGCATTGGACACCCTGGTCATAAGGACCGTGTCAGCGGCTATGTCTTGTCTGGCTTTGCCAAAGACGAAATCAACACACGCGACGATATGATCAATGGCTGCGCGCGCTATGCGGACTTGCTCGCAGGCTGTGACGTTGAACTGTTCCAGACGCGCGTTGCGGAATATATCCAAAGGTAACTCCCATGGGCTTTAAGTGCGGCATTGTTGGCCTTCCGAATGTCGGAAAGTCTACACTTTTCAATGCGTTGACCAAGACAGCGAATGCGCAAGCAGCGAATTATCCGTTCTGTACGATTGAGCCGAATGTCGGCGATGTCGCTGTGCCGGAACCGCGCTTGGACGTCATCGCCGAGATCGCAGGCTCGGCCCAGCGCATCCCGGCACGGATGAACTTCGTTGATATTGCGGGCCTCGTGAAAGGTGCGTCCAAAGGCGAAGGCATGGGAAACCAATTCCTTGCCAACATTCGCGAGACCGACGCGATCATCTATGTCTTGCGATGTTTCGAAGACGACGACATCACCCATGTCGAGGGTCGCATTGACCCCATGGCCGATTTCGAGACGATCGAGACAGAGCTTATGCTTGCCGATCTGGAAAGCCTTGAGAAACGCAAGCCGGGTCTTGAGAAAAAGCTTAAGCAACGCGACAAGGACGCTGAGCAAACCATGCGCCTGATTGAGGCCGCGATTGCTGTGTTGGAGGAAGGCCAGCCCGCTCGCACCGTCGAGGTCGACGAGGACGACAAAAAAGCGTGGCGCATGCTTCAGCTGCTGACGACCAAGCCTGTCCTTTATGTCGCCAATGTCGATGAAGACAGCGCCGCGACGGGCAATGATTTCTCGGCCAAAGTTCTCGCCCATGCCGAGGCTGAAGGATCACAAGCCGTTATCATCTCCGCCCAAATCGAATCGGAAATGGCCGTACTGGAAGATGAAGAACAAGCGGAATATCTGGATGCAATTGGGTTGGAAGAGCCCGGCCTTAACCGCCTCATCCGCGCAGGATACGCCCTGCTCGGCCTAAAAACCTATTTCACGGCCGGCCCCAAAGAGGCGCGCGCCTGGACCTTCCGTGACGGTTGGACCGCCCCGAAATGTGCGGGCGTCATCCATGGCGATTTTGAAAAAGGGTTCATCCGGGCAGAGACCACCGCCTATGACGATTATGTCGAGGGCAAGGGCGAACAAGGCGCGAAAGAAGCCGGAAAAGTCCGCCAGGAAGGCAAAGACTATGTCGTCAAGGACGGCGACATCATGCTGTTTAAGTTCAACGTCTAGTGAACCGAGGTTGAACGGCCTTTTTTGCGTAACGTCACATTAACGTCCCAAGCGCACAAAGACGCGCATGATGAAACAGTTTTTGCTAAGCACGCTAATTTTGGGAGCGTCGATTGCCTGTGGATCATCGGCAAAGGCGTCACCTCACCCGGAGACGCTGCTCGCGCCGCTCCTCGGCCCGACAACCTCCGTATCAAACATGGTCGAACGCACGATCCCGGTCGAGAACCGCGCGAAGGCCATTGCCCTAATGGAAGAAAACTATGGCCCCCCTGTCACGCGGCGAGACGGCACACTCGTCTGGGATGTACAGAATAGCCAAAGCACCGCTTCGCGCGCGCCCATCGTAACGGTCATGATGAGCTTTAAAAAAGCGGGCGAAACCGTGATGATTATTGATGATCGCGCGACGCAGGCATCATCCAAGGCTGAACGCGAAGCCCTATCCGGCACTCGCACAAGAGGACAAACGAAGCGCACCGTAGTCCGCCCCCTATCAACGCGCAAAACAACCGCATCAGACGAAAATGACCTGGCCACAGATTAAGAGTTTATCAGCTTCGTGCGCTTAGGGCTTTTCGTATCGGCAGCTGCACAGACTTAGTCTGTCGAATTGGGATGGAAACGATGCAACGTATCTTCAACGTGCGCGCCGTCATCGAATATCTCTTTCGGTGGGCGATTCTGCTGATCGCGACTTGCCTGCCCGCTTTTGCATTTGCTCAGAGCTTTGAAAACACAACGACGGGGGCCCTAGGCGACGGCAATCTATGCGTGGGGGCGACCAATTCAGGATCCGGCACCGTCGCGAACTTTGATCGCACATTCTCTGTCACCGGTGTACCATCCGTTGACAACATAACCGTTGGTCTGGTTGCGTCTCATAGTTGGCGAGGTGACTTACGCATACAACTACTTTCCCCGGCGGGAACGACTCAAACACTTGTCGTCGAGGACACATCAAACAACGGCAACCTGAATAACTATAACATCACTTTCGTGGATGGTGTCACACCGACTGTGAATGAGGGTGACCATGCCAACGATACCGTCGGCGCTCCGTTTTATGCCAAGCTAGTCGCCCCCGATAATCCATTGTCTGTTTTTAACGGACAGAACGGAAATGGCACGTGGACCTTGCGTATCTGTGACGACTATGGCGGTAGTGATAGTGGTCAGTTCGAGCGCGCTCAGCTAACCTTTACAAACGCGAGCGACGGCGATGTTTCGCTGAGTGCCAGCGTCGATAATGCATTCCCGCAATTTTCTGGCACGGTGGTCGCCTCTTTGACCGTCACAAATACCGGGCCTGCCACACAGACGGGACTCACCGTCGCGGTCAATATCCCCGCTGGATATACAACGAACAGCGTTTCAGGTGACGGCACGCTAAGCGGCTCTGTCTGGACTGTGCCTGACTTAGCCGCCAATCAATCAGCCACGATTGATATTAATCTGACGGTTGGTTCGACAATTGATACGATAACAGCAGACCTGACAACCGCGTCAGAGCCTGACCCTGACTCCACGCCCGGCAATGGGGCAACGACCGAGGATGACTACGCTTCCGTTCAAATCATTCCGCAACCCCCGACGACACCCCCGACTTTGACCTGTCAGTTCAACCCGGAATACAGCCTGACGTGGGACGACTCTGACCCAAATTTTGACTGGCCCGCAGGATCGCTCAGTGAGAGTTTTAAAGCGGTTACGGCCGGCATGCCCGTAACTGACCCCGACGCGATTGACGTTGCGATGAGCTTTGCGGGAGACACGGGGTTTCTGCTTCCAATCGGGGGGCAAAACGCACCTGTCACACAAACGGGAATTAACGGCGGACTGACTGGGCAAACTTTATTAGGCATTGCGGTAGACTTTCCATCTGCGTCCAATACCGTTGATATAACCATGACCCTGGGCATTCCGGCTGAAGGCGTGGAAGGTGTTCAGTTTACGATCACAGACGTCGATTTAGGCAGCTGGATTGACCGAATTACAGTCACGGGTACGGCAAATGGTTTGCCTGTCGCGGACCCGACTTTGACCCCTAACGTGACCAACTTCGTCTCTGGCCCAAATTCGGTGACGGGGCGCGATAGTAATGCCGGTCCAACGTCCGCTGACGGGAACATGGTTGTAACGTTCAATCACCCTGTGGATACGATCAACTTCGTTTATGATAATGACCCATCTGTTGGTCCTGACCCAGGCGGTCAGGTCATTGCCCTATCAAACCTGAAAATTTGTCGGCGAAACCTTCCTGATATTTCGGCTGTTAAAACGGTCGAGGTCTATGATCCGTCAAATCTTGGCCTGTTTATGACGCCCGGCAATGAGGTTCTTTATAAGATATCTGTGACCAATTCGGACATTGCGCAGGCCGCCGCTGACGACCTCGATGTTGTTGATACCTTGCCGGATAATCTCCGCTTCGTCTCTGCCACAACGACAGGCTTTACAGGCGGAACGTTCGACAGCCCGATTACACCGAATACCGATTGTGACGGCGGGGCCTGCATCGTGCGGTTTATTGATGCATCTTTGCCTATCGACACAACGGGAGAAGTCATCGTCAGGGCGTTGATTAAATAGCGGACTAATGCCCTGCAAAAGCCACGAGCGCCCGAACCGGCAAGCCTTCCGCCTCGAGCCTTGCCTTACCGCCAAGGTCAGGCAAATCAACGAGGAAGCTTGCTCCAACCACATCCGCGCCCACATCCTTGAGTAAGGCCAAGCCCGCCATCGCTGTGCCGCCTGTGGCTATCAAATCATCGATCAGCAAAATACGTTCCCCCGGTCCGCGACCATGGGTATGAAGCTCCAAAGTGGCGGACCCGTATTCAAGGTCATAGTCCCGACCGATCGTCTCGCCCGGAAGCTTTCCTTTCTTACGGATCGGGATGAACCCGCAGCCTAGCTCGACGGCAACGGCGCCGCCAAAGATAAAGCCCCGCGCATCGAGAGCGGCGACCGCGTCAGGCGGGTTCTCACGATAGGGCTCTGCCAACTGCCGCACGGCTTCTCGAAGACCGGCTGGGTCTTGCAGCAATGTCGTGATATCGCGATACTGAATGCCGGGCTTGGGGAAATCCGGTATCGTTCGGATCAGGGCTTGCAAATCCATCAGGCTATCATCCGTACTAGGCGTTTACAGCGTCGGTTTCAGGCAGGATATGCGCCTCCGCAAACGCCTTCGCTTCCCAATCTTGAAAATGCTCATCGCTCATTAACTCAGAGATATAGGTGTCAGAGCGCCGTGTGCGCGGCAAACCGTAGCTTTCAAAGCGCGTGGCCGCTGGCGTATAAAAAGCATCCGCAATTGACCATGTGTTGAACAAAAATGGGCCGTCATGTTGCTCTAATAGCTCGTCCCAAAGGGTAACCATGTCCATCGCATCGTTCAGACAACGCTTTGGCATTTTGCCTTCTGTCCGGCGACGCAGGTTCATCGGAGCCTGTTCAACCAAATCATCAAAGCCTGAATGAACGCGCGCGACCACCTGCTTGCAGAGCGCTTTGTCTTTCGGGTCTTTCGGCCACAAATTTGGGACCATCTTCGCACAGAATTCGGCAATGGCGAGGCTGTCGGGAATACGTTCGCCATTCACGTCCAAAACCGGCACTGTGCCAGACTCACTAATCTCCAACAGTCGCTCTTTATAACCGGGGACGTCCAGATCGACCATGGCTGTTTCAAATGGCACGTCCATCTTCCTTAGAATTAACCACGGCACCATCG
>CAZSUW010000025.1:22387-32050 GCA_964610115.1 uncultured Algimonas sp. | reverse complement strand
ATGCCGGATGAGCATGTGGCGAGCCCAGGGGCTGTGCAACGGCTGAAAGTGCTGCAATCACTCGACACGCTCGGGGCGGGCTTCACTCTGGCCAGCCATGATCTGGATATGCGAGGCGGTGGCAACCCGCTGGGCGAAGAACAATCCGGCCACATTAAAGAACTCGGCGTAGAGCTGTATCAGCATATGCTAGAAGAAGCTGTCGCCGAACTTCGCGATGACGATGTCTTGGCCAATGATCAAAGCTGGACGCCGCAGGTCAATCTGGGGGTCGCCGTTTTGATTCCAGAGGCTTACGTCGAAGACTTAAATTTGCGCTTGTCACTCTACCGGCGGATTTCAGAGTTGGAGAATGACGCAGAGAGTGATGGTCTGGCCGCAGAATTGATCGACCGGTTTGGAAAGTTGCCAGACGAGGTCGATGCTTTGCTAAAAGTTATGAAAATCAAACGTCTATGCCGTCAATCTCATGTCGAAAAAGTCGACGCGGGCCCCAAAGGTATTGTCCTGACAATCCGGCATAAAGACGTCAAAGACCCGTCCGTGATTATGAACGCAATCACACAAAATAGCGGTTGGAAGCTGCGCCCTGATCAGACGATTTTAGTACTAGGGAATTTCAGCACGCCTAAGTCCCGTGTCCAAGGCGCGGAAAAAGCTGTTACAGCTTTGATTACGAATGTCGTGGATGCGGCCGCTTAAGCGCGACGGCTAATTTCTATCGCATCTCGGTCCACAGAGCGCAGGCCATTGCCGATCAACATTTCCGCAGACTCGTGGATTTCCTGCTCAATAATCGCAGCTTCTATTCTAAGGGTGAGCGATGAGGGACCACCCCCCTCGCGTTCAAAGGCGGCACATTCGATCAAGCCTGTCATCCGGTCTAAGACAGTTTCGACTGCGCTTCGCACTTCTTCCGGGAAGGCGATGATCACTGTGTCTATATCGACCCGCGCGACTATGTCTTGCATCCGCACCAAGCCGGAAATTAGACTAACCGCTTTGCTATAAGCGCGGCGTAGATCGTCCGCGGTGACCGCGTCGCGCGTATCCGGATGAAGCTTCATTGTAAGGATCGTCAGCGGTTGTTGTCGTGCGCGGCAATCACGCGAGACACGACGCAAGTGAGCGGCGAGAAATTCGCCATTAAACATGCCTGTTTCTGGGTCTGTGCAAGTCGCTCCACCTAAGCCCTTAAACTCATGCTTCAATTGTTCGTGGAGGCGGTGATAATTAGCCAATTCCAACACCCGACCAGAAATTTCGGATAGCGGACTATTCACGTCGATGAGGTCGCTCGCGCCCGAGGAATAAGCACGATCCCGTCCATCAAACTTGAGATCATCGACAAGGAAGAGTGTCGGCACATGATAAAGCCGGGAGTTGCGTCGCATTGACTCAGAAATCGTCATGGCAGGCTCATGACAGTTTAGGGCGTTCATAATGACCGCATCGAATGTCCTGTCGTGCAGGTAATCGAATGCGGTGAATGATGTGAAGGCTGCGACGACGTCAACGTTTTTGTCTTTCAGCGCATTGACGATGACCATATAGGACGGATCGGCCTTGCCGACAAAAAGGATGCGAAAGGGTTCACGTACGTCCCTGTCATTTAGAGCAAAGTCCTGACCGAAACTTTCTTTCAAAGTTAGAGCACGCCGCGAGATTTCAACCTCCATGCGGCCTAATCGGATCATGGCTGCGATACGCTGTGAGAGTTGTGCCGGGTGAACGGGGGCGTACAAGACGGAATCATAGGCCTCGTCATAATCCGACATGCGGGACAGTCGACCAATGACAGGTATGTATCTGGGCGCGTAGTTTGCACGAATTCGCGTTACAAGATCGGCGCTATGTTCGACAAAATCGGTGAGGAAGCAAAGGGCGGCAGCGGGAGATTCCGACGGAAAATCAATCTCAGAGGCCCCGTCATAGCCGAGCAGTTGCACGTCCAAGGATTGGAGGCGGAGCGCCTCTACAAGATCCGAAATCTCTGTCACATCATCCGTGATCACCAAAACGCGGGTGCGATTGTGCCGGTTACTCGCAGAATCAGACGTGCGTGAAGTGCGGATCATAATTTTGTTTGGCGCGTTGCCGTTACCGTGGCGTTAACCTTGATAAGGATGCGTCAAGAAGCAATCGACTGATGTCATCTCAAACGTATAGACTATGATTGCAGATCTGGGCGCAGTGGGTGTAATCCCGCTGAACTTTTATGGGGATGGCTCCAATGAAACAGGCGTCTAATGCCGCGATTTTGTTAGTGAACTTGGGGAGTCCCGACGCGCCAACGCCACAGGCCGTCCGTCGTTACCTATTCGAGTTTCTGCATGATCATCGCGTGATCGATACATCGCGCTGGATTTGGTGTCCGATCCTGCATGGGATCATCTTGCGCACACGCCCGGGCAAGGTTGCCAAGGCCTATAAATCGATTTGGCACGAACCCGAACATCTCGATGCTATTGACGGTGTTGAAGCGCCCTTAATTCGGATCACACGCGAGCAGGCGGCAGGAATGGAGGCCCGATTGGGCGTGCGGGTCGAAGTGGCGATGCGTTATGGCAATCCGTCCATTCGGGATGCCATGGACAGACTGATGGATGACGGGATCAGCCGCATCGCTGTGCTACCAGCCTATCCGCAATATGCCGGAGCGACGACAGGGTCGGTTTATGACGGTGTGGCTAAAGCCTTGATGGGTCGGGATCGCTGGAGCCGACGTGAACGAAAAGCCCGCGATGTGCCCGAGTTGCGTTTCCTTCGCGACTATTATCGCGAGCCAGCCTTTATCGAAGCGCTAGCCAATAGCCTGACGGAACATATGACCACACTGGATTGGGAACCGGATGTGGTGCTGACGTCCTATCACGGTCTTCCAAAACGCTATGTGGACGAAGGCGATCCCTATCAATCAGAATGTATTGCCACGACCGACGCACTGCGCGCCCATTTGGGCTGGAGCGACGATAAATTGCGCACGACATTCCAGTCTCGTTTTGGTCCGGCGGAATGGCTGACGCCTTATACTGACAAAACACTTGAGGCTCTGCCGGAGCAAGGGATCAAGAAAGTCGCCGTTATGATGCCGGGATTTTCGGCGGATTGCCTCGAAACATTAGAAGAAATCGCTGAGGAAGGCCGTGACGAATTCTTGGAAGCGGGCGGCACGCATTTTACCGCCGTGCCGTGCCTGAATGCGCGCGACGATCACATCGATATGCTGGCCGATTTGGCGCGGCGGCAGCTTTTACCGGGCTGGCTTGATGAGCTCGAAAAGGGCGCTGACGTCATCCGTCAAGATGTCGCGTGAGCTGATGACATGATCGGCCAGGGCGCTGTAGTCTTTATGGCGTGACGACAAAAGGTCAGGGTAGCTGGCTAAGAGTGACTCGTCTTTCGTCAAGCCGGCATGCTGTTTAAAATGCCCGTGCCAGGCCAAAGGCTTGGGGCTAGCAAAATATAGCTCTTTGAGTTTCTGAAGATGTTCGGAGGCCGCTTCGATATAAACAATATACCAGTCTTCACGCAGCTGTTTTCGAACCTGTGCGTCGGTGTAAATGACGGATCCCGTTGTATCGAGTAGAGGGTTTTTCGCCTCGCTTTGCATAGCCTTGGCTGTGGCTTCGGTTTCCATGGCAAGGCTCTCGGCCTCACGGGCAGCATAGCCGTCTGAATAGGGCTGGCCCTGCCAAGCGGCGAAAGCCGCCATATCGGTTTCCCCCAGTGCTTCCCAGATCAACTTATCGACCTCAATAAGCGTAAAGTCATGATGGGTTGCGAGCCGCATGCCGGTGTAGCTCTTGCCAATATTACTCATCCCGATGAGGGCAAGTTTCAGCTGGCCAGCGGTGTAACGCGCGTCCCAGTCTGAACGTGATAGCTTCACGATACAAACCGACCGACATAGTCAGCCAATGCGTCGAGCGTGGCTGGCATGTCATAAACGCGAGGTTTCTTCTTTGTCGCCTTAAGCAGCGGTGCGGGCGTGGGAACATCTTCGCGAAGAATCCGCTCTAGACTGTCAGCAAACTTCGCAGGATGGGCTGTGCCAACTGTCACAAAGGTGGCGTCCACATCTGGATGCGCTTCGCGGAAAGCCAGCATGCCAAGATGTCCAACCGCAGTATGGGGGCACATGGTATAGCCCGTTTCCAGTTTCACGCGACGAATGTGGCGAGCGGTCGTGTCGTCATCAAAGCTCGCGCCCCAGCAGGCCGCTTTGATGCGGCTCCAGTCGCCATTATGCAGAGACAGAATGCGCGGGAAATTATTCGGGCGGCCAATATCCATGGCATTGCTAAGGGTCGGCGTTGACGGCCGGGGGCGATAGTCGCCGTCGTTCAGATAGTCGACCATAGGGTCGTTCACATTATTAGCAACCACAAAGCGAGTGATCGGCGCCCCCATTTGTTGCGCAATCAAGCCACCCGTCAGGTTCCCGAGATTGCCGGAGGGGATGCTAAATATGACGGGCCGATCCGGGTAAGCGGCCTTGGCCTGAAGGGCTGTCCAAAAATAGTAAAAGCTTTGCGGGATGACACGGCCCACATTGATGGAATTGGCGCTCATCAGATCGAAGCGCTTTGTCAGCCCGTCATCGGCGAAGGCGTCCTTAACGAGCTGCTGGCAGTCATCAAATGTGCCCTCCACTCGCACGGCGTGAACGTTACAGCCGGGCCGGCCAATCGTGCAAAGCTGCTGCTCTTGTACGGTTGAAACGCCACCTTTGGGATAGAAGATGAAAACTTCGATGCCGTCCTGATCAAGGAAAGCGTCGCCAATCGCGCCGCCTGTGTCACCCGACGTGGCGACTAGGATAGTGCGGCGTTGATCGCCAGAAGTGAGAAGTTGGCTGGCCGAACGCCCCATAAACCTTGCGGCAAAATCCTTAAACGCAAGGGTCGGGCCGTGAAACAGTTCGAGGACAAAATCATCAGCCTGCGGTGGCATGGCGGGGTGGAGCGTTTCACCCCCTAAAGTGACCATGGGCACGGGGAAATTATAGGCATCCCGACACAGCGCCCTTAGCGTGGTCTTATCAAAGCGGTTGTCTGTGAAATGTTCCGCAAGCAGGGCCGCGCAATCGTCAAAGTTGAGAGCCCCCATCCGTGCCGTCTGTTCCGGTGTGAAAGACGGAATAGCGTCCGGCATCCAAAGCCCGCCACCAGGCGCTAGGCTGGCAAGTAACGCATCGCCAAATTCGGCTGTAATGCCACTATCGAGGTGTGAATGGTACCGCATTGTATTTTGCCCCTAGCGCGCCAATCGCGAATCGCAAGCGCAGACAGCGGTCAGGCTGTGCCCCTGACCGTATGGGCTAAAATATTTACCATCGTCGCGCGGGCGGGCTGACCCCCTGGATTTGTAATGCTATGGGCCAGATCCCCCCGGTAGCGAAGGGTTTCACCTGCCTTTGCGGTCCACGTTTCAGATCCGATGTGGACTTGTAAAGTCCCGCTGAGAACAGACAGGTTCTCAATCGATCCGTCCGGGTGGGGGGAGCTATCAAGCCGTCCGCCGGCTTGGGCGTGGAAGTCATAGACTTGGACGAATTGAACCGTGTCGATCGCCCCGATAATTCGTAATGTACACAATCCGTCATCGCTGGTCAGAATAGGAATGTCTTTGACCTTTGCATGTTCAATCAAAGCGGGGCCGGAATCATCTGTTCCAAACATGGCTTCCACACTCGTGCCCAAGGCTTGGCTGAGCCGGGACAGTGTCGCCACTGTTGGATTGCTTTCATTCTTTTCGATTTGGCTGATCATCGACTTCGCGACTCCAGACATTTCCGATAGTTCGCCTAATGAAAGTTGATCGGCTTTCCGCAAGCGCGCAATCGTTGCGCCAAGCTTTTCCGCTAAAGCGTCTGTCTCAGGACATTGGGAGCGTCGCCCTCGCGTTTTTTTGATAGAACTCATGTGGTTTCGGGCTAGCCTTTCAATACAGCGTTCTATATATAGAACACTCGGACCTATCAAGAGAACAATTCTGTTATGCGATATTTGCCCATACATATTGATCTGAAAGATCGTTATGTGCTTGTTTTTGGGGGTGAGGGAGCCGCGGAAGCGAAACTTCGCACCTTACTAAAGACGCAGGCCGCTCTGATCGTCGTATGTGAACGCCCTGGCGACGAAGTTAAACGCTGGGCAAAAGACGGCAAGCTCCGCCTCGTTAAGACGTTTTCCAAGGATGCCGCCATGGAGGGCGCAGCCCTTATCTATGCGGCCACGGAAGACCCCGCTGAAAACCTTCGCCTTGCCGAGCAGGCGCGCGCGCTGGGCATTCCTGTCAATGCCGCTGATATGCCTGCGGGCTGTGATTTCATCACGCCAGCTTTGGTCGATCGGTCCCCCGTGGCGGTGTCGATTGGGACCGAAGGCACGAGCCCCGGTTTGGCCCGCGCGCTCAAGTCTGATCTGGAAGCGCGCTTGCCGAGTGATTTGGGCGAAACTGCATTGACGATCAAAGACTTACGCGCGGAACTAAAAGTGGAACAGCCGGACATTGCAAAGCGCCAAGCGCTTTGGGCGGACGTGTTAGGCGCAGGGTTGAATGATATAGCGAGTTTGGATGCCAAGACGGTCACGGATCGCTATCAGAAAGCCCGTTCGGCGCACGGTGATCAGCAAGCCACAGCTGGCCACGTCCATATTGTCGGGGCCGGGCCGGGTGATCCAGATTTGCTGACTGTCGGCGCGCTGCGTGTCATGCATAGCGCCGATGTTGTGGTCTATGACCGCTTGGTCAGTGATGAGGTGCTGTCGCTTTGCCGCCGCGAAGCGGACTATATTTATGTTGGAAAGCAAGCGGGGAAAACCTCGACCCGCCAAGAGGTGATCAACGACATCTTGGTGGAAAAAGCCAAAGCGGGTCACCGTGTTGTACGCCTGAAATCGGGCGATCCTCTAGTGTTTGGCCGCGCGGAAGAAGAATTTGCGGCGCTGGATGGTGCAGACATTGGCTATACCATCCACCCGGGAATCACGGCCGCGACCGCTGCTGCGGCGAGCTTGCGCCACAGCCTGACCGTGCGCGGTGAAAATACCGCCGCCACGCTCGCAACAGGTCATGATGAGAATGGCTTTACAGAATTGGACTGGGCGGCGCTATCCAAGCCTGACGCTCGCGCGTCTATCTATATGGGCCTGCGCGCCGCACGCTTTATCCAAGGTCGTTTATTGGTGCATGGGGCAGATCCGAACACGCCGATTGCTGTGGTCGAGAATGCGTCCCGCGCTAGCGAGATCCTTTTGGAAACCACGCTGTCGCAGCTCCCCGACGCATTGACCGCGCAAGGCATTAAAGGCCCTGCTGTTCTCATGCTCGGCTATGCGCGCCGCCACGCCGCGCTCTCGCTTAAGGCTGCATCATGAGCACATTGAAGCATAAAGGCAAAGGCCCGCAAGGCATGACAGCGAATGAGCTACGCTCTGGCTTGTCCGTCTGGATGACGCCGGATTTCTCCTGGTCGCAATCATTCGAGGACGCGCTCTTGACCGAAGATGAGGGGCTTATCGAGAAAATGGACGAGACGGCCAAAGCGTCAGAGCAGGAAAACCACGTCGTGGGGGCCTATTTCATCGACACGGTTGACGGAAAGCCGGCGCGCTACCGCGAACGGTTTCGCACGCACGGCCCGTCTTATGACACCGCTGATCTGATCAAGCAGGACTAATCATGTATCGCTATGATGAATTTGATGCGGAATTTGTCCGCTCGCGCGTGGCGCAATTTCGCGGTCAGGTCGAGCGTCGCCTTGATGGTAGATTGACCGAAGCCGAATTTCGCCCGCTGCGGCTAATGAACGGGCTCTATTTGCAACTGCACGCTTATATGTTGCGGGTCGCTGTGCCTTACGGAACGCTGCGATCGAGTCAGCTTCGTATGCTCGCCCATCTCGCCGTTGAATATGACAAGGGCTATGGTCACGTCACAACGCGCCAGAACATGCAGTTTAACTGGCCAGTGCTAGGCGACGTGCCAGACATGCTGGAAGACTTGGCAAGCGTCGACATGCACGCGATCCAGACGAGCGGGAATTGCATCCGCAATGTGACGTGCGATCCCTATGCAGGCGCAGCGGCCGATGAAATTGAAGACCCGCGCCCCTTGGCTGAATTATTGCGCCAATGGTCCATGCTGCACCCGGAATTTTCCTTCTTGCCGCGCAAGTTCAAGATCGCCGTGACGGGCGCACCGACCCATGATCGCGCCATGGTCCGCGCGCATGATATTGGCATTAAGGTCGTCCGGAACGACGAAGGTGAGATCGGTTACCACCTGATCGTTGGCGGTGGGTTGGGTCGCACTCCTGTCATTGGCAAAACCTTGCGAGATTTCATCAGCAAAGACGATTTGCTGCCTTATCTGGAAGCAACGATGCGGGTCTATAATCGGTTCGGTAATCGCGATAATAAATACAAAGCCCGCATCAAAATCCTGGTTCGTGATCTGGGTATTGAGAAGTTTAAGCGTTTAGTTGACGAAGAATATGCGCAGCTAAAACCCAGCGACATTCGCGTCGGGAAAGAAGAGCGCGACCGCATCGCGACCTATTTCGCACCGCCCGCTTACGCCACGAATATCCAAGCGCTCGACATGACGCGCCAGCCTGAAGCGTTCCGCAAGTGGGTCGACACAAATGTCGTGGCTCACACGCAAGCGGGCTATGCGATCGTCAACATCAGCCTGAAAGACCCGGACCGTGCGCCCGGCGATGTTACGGCGGATCAGATGCGGGCTGTTGCCGACCTCGCTGACGCCCACAGTTTTGGTGAAATTCGCACGACCCATCAGCAGAATATGGTGCTCGCCCATGTTCGCCAAGACGCACTGAAAGCGGTATGGGACGGGCTGGTCGATGCGGGTCTGGAAGACGCCAATATCAATCTGATCGGCGATATTATTTGCTGCCCCGGCATGGATTTCTGCGCGCTCGCTACCGCACGATCTATTCCGGTGGCCCAGAAGATTGCGGAGCGCTTTGACGATCACGCCCGCCAGCAAGCGATCGGCGAAATGCAGATCAAGATTTCCGGCTGCATCAATGCCTGTGGCCACCATCATGTGGGCCATATCGGTATCCTCGGCTTGGAGAAGGCAGGCGTCGAATTTTACCAAGTCACGCTGGGTGGAGACGCCACGCAAACGGCTGCGATTGGCGACCGGACGGGCAAAGGCCTGTCTGAGGAAGAGTTGATCGACGGGATCGAACGCATTGTGGACCGCTATATGGTTGAGCGCTCCGCTGGAGAGCGCTTTCTCGATACCTATCGTCGTCTTGGCGCGGAGCCGTTTAAGGAGGCGCTCTATGCCGACGCTTGATTTAACGCGCGTTACGCCCGCGCAGCAGGCCGCAGACGCGACAGAGCTTTTACCTTTAGAGGCTTTGGAAGACGCGCTAGATACGAATGCCTCTATCGCGGCTCTGGACTTGCCGTCTGATGCTGACCTGACGCCTGTTCTGTCTGCGCTAGATCGGTTTGAAGCGATCTATGTCCAGTTTCCGGCCTTTGTGAATGGTCGCGGCTTTAGCTTGGCGCGGATTTTACGGCGGGCTGGCTTTACCGGGCAGTTAGTTGCGAATGGCCAACTCATCCCCGACCAATTCGCGTTCGCCCTACAATGTGGGTTTGATTCCGTGCGCGTGTC
>CAZSUW010000025.1:5309-22287 GCA_964610115.1 uncultured Algimonas sp. | reverse complement strand
TTTTTAGCTGTGGGAGCGATCCACTTGTAATCTCAATCAGCGAAGATGGAAAGACATACACTGGAACGCGAAAGTCGGATCAGTACATTACGGCGAGAATTCTCGGTTCAGGGAAGACTCACATAACCCTTCAATACGATAATGAAGAGCGTCTTATGGGAGAAAATGAGCTCCAGATTTGGACGCTCGTTCTGGTGGAGTCCGACATGTTTGTTTGGGTGCTTGGTGAGCCCGGAGACTTTCGAAGCGGACCATCAGACCCTCGATACAAATGCGAGGGAGGGGTAAGCTAACCAATGCCTGCTGGGATTAGCAGATGTCTCAGCGATGCCGCGCTTGTAGTACGGCGATCACATCCTCCACACTCACATCTTTTGCCGCCATCACGACGAGTAAGTGATAGAGCAAATCTGCGGCTTCGCCTTTGAACGCTTCGTCGCTTTCGGCCACGGCAGCGAGGGCGGTTTCGACGCCTTCTTCACCGACTTTTTGCGCGGCTTTGACGAGCGGGCCTGCGAGCAATTTCGCCGTGTAGCTCTCGTTCGGATCTGCGCCTTTACGGCTTTCAATCATGCGGGCGAGGTGACCCAGAAAGCCCACGCCCTGTGCGCCGTCATCCCCAAAGCAGCTAACCGTCCCTTCGTGGCATGTCGGGCCATTGGGGCGCGCCAGAACGAGCAGGGCGTCGCGGTCACAATCGGGCGTGATTGAGACGAATTCCAGCGTGTTGCCGCTGGTTTCGCCCTTGGTCCAAAGCTGTTGACGGCTGCGCGAGAAGAAAGTGACGAGTCCGCTCTGTTCGGTCTTGGCCAACGCCGCGGCATCCATATAGCCAACCATAAGGACTTGCAGCGTGTCCGCGTCTTGAACGATGGCGGTCACCAGCCCGTCAGCGCCCAATTTCAGTTTGGAAAAGTCGATGCTCATAGTCTCATCTCCACGCCGACTTTAGCTAAATCACGTTTTAAGTCTGGGATCGCGATGACCTGCTTATGGAACACGCTGGCGGCCAGCGCGCCATCCACATTCGCTAGCTTGAACACGTCCTCGAAGTGGCCTGTTGCGCCCGCCCCGCCACTGGCGATTAGGGGCACTGAACAGACGTCACGAACGGCGCGTAGCTGTTTGATATCATAGCCTTTTCGGACGCCGTCTTGGTTCATGCAGTTCAGCACAATCTCGCCTGCGCCGCGCTCGACGGCTTCCTGCACCCAATCGAGCGTTGCGCGGCCGGTCTCGCGTGTTTTGCCCGGATCGCCTGTGTGGGATTTTACCCGGTACGTGCCGGCTTCTTCGAAGGTATCAATACCGACGACGACACATTGACGGCCAAACGCATCGTGTAGGTCGTTGATCAGGTCGGGGCGGAGTAAAGCTGGGCTGTTGACGCTGATCTTATCCGCGCCCGCCGCCAGCCGTGCGCCCGCGGCCTCAACGGTTTTAATACCGCCCGCTACGCAGAAAGGGATGTCGAGCTCGCGGCTCACGCGGCTAATCCATTCCGGCGAAACTTGACGGTCGTCTGTGCTCGCCGTGATGTCATAAAAGACCAGTTCGTCTGCGCCTTCATCACGGTAGCGCGCGGCGAGCTCGACAATATCGCCCACGTCTTTGTGGTTTCGAAATTGCACGCCTTTCACGACGCGGCCGTCACGAACGTCGAGGCAGGGTATGATGCGCCGCGCTAGCATACGATCGCATCTGAGAGCGAAAAGTTGCCCTCATAGAGCGCCCGGCCAATGATGACGCCGTAAGGGTTGAGCGCTTTCAAGTCGCGTACGTGATCCAGCGTGCCTACGCCACCGGAGGTTATCAGATCGAGCGTCGGATAGTCAGTGAGAATTTTCTCGTAAAGCTCTGTATTCCCGCCCGTTTCCGCGCCGTCGCGCCCAATATCTGTGACCAGAATTGTGCGCAGGCCTGAGCCTTTATAACCGTCTAGCACTTCGGAAAATGGCGTATCTATACCTTCGGTCCAGCCTTTTATAGCAGGGTAGGCGATGCCGTTTTCGTCCAGGTTTACATCAAAAGCCAAGCAGATTTTATCGGGTCCCAGTTCTTGTAGCCAGCGGCGTACCATGACGGGCTGTGTCACGGCGAGGCTGCCAATGACGACCCGTTCGACGCCCGCGTTGAGCAAGCGCTGAACGGCTTGCAGATCACGAATGCCGCCGCCGCTTTGCACACGCAGGCCGGACCCTTGAGCGACTTTACCAATGAGGTCAGCTTGTAAAGATGTGCCGGCTTTGGCGCCGTCCAAATCGACGACATGCATCCATTCCGCGCCCGCCTCGCGGTAGCCGCGTGCGACGTCGACCGGATCTAGATCGTAATCGGTTCGATCGGAAAAACGGCCTTTAAACAAGCGTACACATCGCCCATCCATCAAATCTATAGCGGGGAAAATCATAGCGCGGCGAAGGCCTTTAAGATAGCGGCACCGGTTTTGGACGATCGTTCTGGATGGAACTGACAGCCCCGGACATTATTGTGGCGGGTTATCGCGGTGAACGACTGACCATAAGTGGATGCTGTAATGGTCGTATGAGACACAGGCGCGGCAAAGGAATGGACAAAGTAGGCGTGGTCGCCTTCTGACAGTTCTGCCGTGATGGGGTCGTCGCTAATATCTGTTAGCGTGTTCCAACCCATATGCGGGGAGGGTAGGTCGCCTGTGTTCAATGGGCCAACGTGGCCGGGTACAAGGCCAAGGCCAGAAACGGTTTCGCCGCCTTCTTCCAATGTTTCGAACAAGAGCTGCATGCCGAGGCAAATCCCTAGGACGGGTTGGGTGAGGTTTTGCAGTGTGTCCAGCAATCCCGCCGCCTCAATCTTGCGCATGGCGTAAGGCGCAGCGCCCACGCCAGGGATGAGCACGCGGTCGGCGCTTGCGATTTCACTCGGCACGTCACTGACTTTGCTGGTGATGCCCAGCCGATCAAAGGCAAAGCCCACACTGGCGAGATTCGCCACTTTCGTATCGACGATGAGGACGGACACAGGCTTACAGAACGCCTTTGGTTGAGGGCATGTCAGAGCCGGATTTGGCGAGCGCTGGGCGCAGCGCTCGGCCAACACCCTTAAAGCAGGCCTCAATCATGTGGTGGCTATTTTCGCCGTCTACTTCGATTTGGATGGCCGCGCCGAGGGTCTGCGCAAGGCTTTCGAAAAAGTGCGGACACATTTCGACGGGAAACTCGCCCACGTGATCGGTCGGGAATTTGCCCTTAAACGTCATTGCGGGACGACCGGAAAGGTCAATCGCGACGCGCGCTTGGGTTTCGTCCATGGGCATGACAAAGCCGTAGCGACCAATGCCTCGCTTATCGCCGAGCGCTTGCTTGAGCGCTGTGCCAAAGGCCAAAGCCGTGTCTTCCACCGTGTGGTGTGCGTCGATTTCCAGATCCCCTTTAACTGAACAGGTCAGGCCCATCCCGCCATGTTTGGCGATTTGTTCTAGCATGTGATCGTAAAAGCCAAGGCCGGTATCAATCCTGGTGGCTTTGGGATCATCGAGATTAACGCGAATGGCGACGTCTGTTTCTTTTGTGGTGCGGAAAACTTCGCCAATGCGCTCTTCCTTGGATTTAGCCGCTGTAACGCTAAGCGCAGCAAGGGCGAGGTCATTCTCTTCCGGCGTGCCGATAGATAGGCGGAAGTGGTTGGCAATCTTGGATCGGAAATCCCGGATCCGAACATTGGCGCGAGTGAGCGCAGCCAGCATAGCGTCCGGGTCGTTCGCTTCAAAGAGGATGAAGTTTGCGTCGGAACTATATGTTTTTGCTATGAAAGGCGATCGATCTAAAACTAACCCTACACGGTTACGTTCGGAGATCAGGATGGCACGGCGTTCCTCCAGAACCGCCATTGCGGGTGCGGATAAAGCCGCCATGGCTGTATCGATCACAGGCTTAGGAACAGGATAAGGCGGGATGACCTTTAGCATGAGGGCAATGACGGCTGGATCCGCGATCGCCGCGCCCAACCGCACACCCGCCAGACCGTATTGTTTAGAAAGAGTCCGCGTCACGATCAGGTTGTGGGGCCGGTTCGCTGCTAAAGAGGGCTTATCTGAGAACTCAATATAGGCCTCGTCCAGCACAACAATGCCGTTGCTAGCCGCGCAGGCGCGCCGGACGTCGGCGGCGTCCAGGCTGTGCCCCGTCGGATTGTTGGGGGAACAGAGAAATGAGACCTTGGGCTGATCGGCTTTGATCCGCGCAATTACAGCCTCCATGTCCGTGGTCAGGTCGTCGCGTGACGGGACGTCGATAAGGTCACAACCGTTCAGCGCCGCCACAGTCTGGAAAAAGCTAAAGGTTGGCGAGCTGATCAATATGCTGTCTTGGCCTGGCTCACAGAACACACGCACAATCACGTCCAACGCTTCATCCGCGCCGCGACCCATCACAATTACGTCTGCGCTGACCCCGTAAATATCAGCTAAGCGTTGCCGTAGTGGTCCGGGCTGTTGCGCCGGATAGCGGTTATAGCCGTCTACCGAAGCCGTTCCCGGCGGTGGTGACCAGGGGCTTTCATTCGCGTCGAGGTGCAGCGCGCCCGTGCTTTCGCCGCGGGCAGAGTAAGCTTTCATGGCGACAACATTCGGTCGCGCAATTTGTGCAGCCCAGTTAGTCATGACATGTTCTCCAACCGGAGCGTTACCGCATTTTTGTGCGCGTCCAGGCCTTCCATTTCGGCGAGACGTTCCACGGTGGGGCCGAGGCTTTTGAGGCCGCGCTTTGTCAGCTGTTGAACGGAAACATATTTCAAAAAACTGTCGAGCGTAATGCCGGAATAGGCGCGCGCCGCGCCATTCGTGGGTAAGGTGTGGTTTGTACCAGACGCGTAATCACCCACGCTTTCCGGTGTCCACGGTCCGAGGAAAATCGAGCCCGCATTGCGGATTGCCGGCACGAATAAATCGGGCTGATCTGTTTGCACAATAAGGTGTTCCGGCGCGTAGCGATTGACGACATCGACTAATTCCGTTCGATCATCTGTCACGATCATACGGCCATGGGACAGCGCTTCACGAGCGATTTCCGCGCGGGAGAGGCCATTGAGTTGTTTGTCAATTTCAACAAGAACTTCATTCGCGATATTTGGACAGCAGGACACACAGACGACTTGTGCGACTTTGTCGTGCTCGGCTTGGCTAAGCAGGTCAGAGGCAACAAAAGCGGGGTTGGAGCTTTCATCGCACAGCACCATGGCTTCAGAAGGCCCGGCGGGCATGTCGATGGCGGGGCCGCCTGGTTCTTGCGCTGCGAGTGATTTTGCCGCGGCCACATAGGCATTGCCGGGGCCGAAAATCTTGTCGCATTTTGGAATGGTTTCCGTGCCGTAGGCGAGGGCAGCAATGGCCTGCGCCCCGCCGACTGCGAAAACATGGGTCGCACCGCACCGATAGGCGGCGGCGAGAATGACCGGATCAACGCTTCCGTCTTTTCGTGGGGGTGTCACGACCACACGCTGACGACACCCCGCGACTTTGGCGGGTGTGGCCAGCATAATGAGTGTGGAGACCAGCGGAGCTGTGCCGCCCGGCACATAGAGACCGGCTGTGTCGATCGCGCGAACTTCGCGGCGACACATGACACCGGGTTCTGTCTCGACTTCAACGTCTTGCGGCATTTGTGCGGCATGGAACGTTTTCACATTTCGCCGCGCGCGTTCAATGACTGTTTTATCCGTCGCGGGCAGGGCGTCCCACGCGGATTGGAGTGTTTCACGTGAAACACTCAGAACAACATCGTTGTCACTATCAAAGCGGCGCGTGTAATCGGCCAAGGCCGCATCGCCGCGGACTTTAACGTCGTCCATAATGTCGCGCACGCGAGAGATAAGGTCAGGGTCTGACATCAATTCAGGGCGAGCGAGAGCGCTTTCGCGCGCCGCCTCATCCATCGATGTCCAAGCGTAGCGTTTCATTCGTCTATGCCATCATTTTTTCAATCGGCAGGACAAGAATGGCCCGCGCGCCAAGGGCTTTCAGATCTTCCAGCGTCTCCCAAAAGACCGTTTCGGTACAGACCGCCTGCATTGACACGAGCCCGCTATCGCCGCCCAGCGGCACGACGGTCGGCGCGTCAGACCCCGGGAGGAGGGCGGTAATCGCCTCGACCTGATCGGATGGGGCATTGAGCATGATGTATTTCGTCTCTTTAGATTTAATCACGCCGTCGATACGGCGCTTTAGCTTCTCTACGAGCTGCGCTTTCTCTGCGTTCAATGTGCGACTGCTTTGGATGAGAACGGCTTCGGATTCTAAGATTGTCTCAAAAGCGTCCAGGCCATTGGCTTCGAGCGTGGCGCCAGAGCTGACAAGATCACAGATGCTTTCCGCGACTCCGATAGACGGCGCCAATTCGACCGCGCCCTTCATTTCGACCATGCGGGCTTTGATCCCGCGCTTCTTCAAGAAATCGCCTGTTACGCCGGGATACGTCGTTGCGATGCGCGTGCCTTCCAAGTCGTCCGCGCTCTTCACAGGCCCGCGTTCCGGCGCGGCCAAGCAGAGTTTGCAGCGCGAAAAGCCGAGGCGCATGGCGATATTTGCGTCCACATCGCCAGAGAGCTGCTCTTCGACCAGCGTGTTTTCACCGACAATGCCAATGTCCGCGGCATCATTGGACACAAAGCTGGTAATATCGTCATCGCGTACGAGGAGCAGGTCAATCGGCATGTTTTTGACGCGCACGAGCAAGCTGCCGCCGCGTATCGAAAAGCGCAGGCCGCACTTTTTTAGCAGAGCGAAGCTGTCATCAGCCAAACGCCCCTTTTTCTGAAGGGCTATGCGAAGTCGTTCGGTCATGGAAAATCTAGCCGTCTTGTTCTAGCAGCAGCCGGTAGCCACCATGGGGTTCGTCACGCAGGAAACGGGCGACACGACCAATCGTGGTCGTGCTGACGCCGGTCTGTGCATTGATATCGCGATAAGACAGATCGCCTGCATTCAGGAGTTCGGCCACACGCCAACGTTCTGCCAAAGCCCGCAATTCCGCAGGCGTGCAGAGGTCAATCAGCACGGCACGCATGGCGTCCGGCGTGTCAACGCGGGCGAGGGCCTCGCAGAGTTTATCTGTTACATCATCTGTCATAGTGTATTAGCGCGCTAATACAGATTGAGTGTTTGTGGTCAATGGGGAATGTGAGTTTTCGGATACAGGTCGATCAGCACTGGTTCTCGCTGCCTCTCGGCTGCTTCGCAGGCTAACAGAATAACATCGTGCTCGCTTCGCTGTGCGCGTTGCCATTCTGTTGTAGGAAAACTCATCGGCGAGTTTTAAGGCTTGGGATTACCCGCGGGCGGGGCGGGATTCGAACCCGCGAAGGAGTTGCCCCCTTGCCGGTTTTCAAGACCGGTGCATTCAACCACTCTGCCACCCGCCCACGGGTGAGGGCGCGCATAATCCGGCTTTTGCGTTCTCGCAAGCGCTTCACTGCGCTTGGTGAAGATTTTTACCAGCTATAAACCAAAGTCGTTAGCCGCTCGCTTACCCTAGAAATTGAGGCCCTGTTCACCGCGTCTCGGAACGCGGTTTTAGCACTGTTGCGTCTACAAGCGGGACTGTGACGGGGTGTCCAACAAATCTCCGCACAAAGGTGAGGGCGTCGTGGGGGCGCTTATAAGTGACCGGTGAGGTGAGTGATGGAAAAGGCGATTAAGCTGCTAGCGGTAATGACGCTATTGGGCGCAGGCGTGACAGGGTGCGCAACGACGAGCAAGACTCAGAAAGTCGCCGGCGCGCCAATCACCTATAAGATTTCGCAGGATAATGTGCAGCTGACAGCGTTGGATTTGCCCAGCCGTCCAAGCGCGTCAGTCCCCTTTACGGGCTCCGCTGTCCCATCAACGCCATATGTCCCGGCGCCCGTCGTGCCGCAAGGTCGTATCTTCGATCAAAGCCAGGTCGACACGCAGCTTTACAAGCATCAGCGCGTTGGAAAAACCTATACGATTATGGGCCAAAGCTACACGCCTAAACATGAGCCGGGCTATAATGTCGTGGGACAGGCCAGCTGGTATGGTCCGAATTTCCACGGAAAACCCACTGCGACGGGCGAAACCTTTAATAAGCGTGACCTAACAGCCGCGCATCCGACCCTGCCGCTTAATTCCATGCTGTTCGTGACGAACCTAGAAAATGGCCGAACGCTAATGGTGCGACTGAATGATCGCGGTCCGTTTGCCAAAGACCGGATCATCGACCTGTCAGAAGCCTCTGCCGAAGCTTTGGGCATGAAACATCAAGGCACGGCACAAGTCCGCGTGCAATATGCAGGCCCGGCCGATCCGATGGCTTCGCAGCATACACTGCCAAAGCGTGCCCCACGCCCAGCCCCGATGCCGCAAGAGCGTCTAGAGGAAAACATTGTCGAAGCGCCGGCTGCGCCTCAATACGTACCTTATCAGCCAGAGGTCGCCCCTGCGCCGCCATTCCGTCCTGAGTTTGAAACACCCAGCACGCCCGCGCCTATCGCGCCCGGATCACCAGAGCGTTTGCCAGAAAGCGATCTGCCGAGTGGGGGTGACGTCACTCTAATCATCAAAGGCCCAATTCATGTGGCCAAAGCCGATGAGGCCGACAAACCGCAGTGGATTGCAGAGCGTGCGGAGACGTCCTCCCGCTAAGCCGCCTTGAAGCGACCGCAATTTCCATGCATTCGATTTGGGCGTCCTTCGGGGCGCCCATTTTGATTCTGCCATTGGTTTATCGCTGTAAGGTCCCATGAAACGCTTTTTCGCTTCGCTCTTCTTGGTTGCTCTTCCATTCAGCGCTGTCGCGCAATTTCAAACGGATGCGCCGCAAGCGGTGATCATTGACCATGAAACAGGTTTGGTCCTGTTTGAGAAAAATGCGCGCGAGCCTCTGCCGCCCGCATCGATGACAAAAATTATGACGGCGCATTTGGTTTTCGAAGCCCTCGCGGCGGGCGACGTAAGCGAAGACACAGAGTTCACAGTCTCTGAAGAAGCCTGGCGGCGCGGTGGCGCTGCATCGGGAAGTTCGACCATGTTCCTTGATGTCGGGTCCAGCGTGCCTGTGATCGACTTGCTTCGGGGGGTGATCATTCAATCCGGCAACGATGCCTGCATTACCCTGGCGGAAGGGTTGGCCGGCAGCGAGGATGCCTTTGCGCGCCGTATGACAGACCGCGCCCGTGCAATGGGCTTGGACAGTGCGACCTTCCGCAATGCGACAGGGTGGCCGGATGAAGGCCATGAAATCAGCACGCTTGACCTCGCGAAACTCGCCAGCGCGCTCATCAAGACCTTCCCGGATCGCTACGCGCTTTATGCGGAGCGCAGCTTTACGTGGAATGACATCACGCAATCAAATCGCAATCCGCTTCTGGGTCGTTTCACGGGCGCAGACGGTGTGAAGACGGGGTCAACCTCTGTTTCGGGCTATGGACTAGTTGGCTCAGCGCTCAGAGATGGCGCACGGCGCACGATCGTGATCAATGGTTTGGGCAGTCAATCTGAACGCAGGACGGTCGCGCTGGAAATCATGAATGCGGCTTTTAGGGACTTTGATGTTTTGAACCTATTCCAAAGCGGCGACCAAATGGGTGAAATTCCTGTCTATATGGGTCAAGCCGAGGCCGTCTCTGTCGTCTTGCGTGATAATATTCAGCTTGGCGTGCATCGCAATGAAAGAGACGCGGTAACGGCGAAAATCGACTACCGTGTTGCCCCCGCACCCGTTGCGGCTGGTGATAAGGTGGCGGAACTTGTCATCCTGAAGTCCGAGACTGAAGTTGGCCGCTATCCGCTCTATGCGGAGGCTTCCATTGCCCGTAAGGGTTTCTTCGGTCGCGCTGGGGCGGCTCTTTTGCAAAAAATACGCGGCGAGTAAGAACAGGGCGAATAGAACGATGAGCACAGCAACACGCGGACAATTCATCACCTTTGAAGGCGGTGAAGGCGCGGGCAAAACGACGCAAGCCAAAATGCTTGCCGATGCGTTGGAAAGCGTTGGCGTCGAAACCATCCTAACCCGCGAACCGGGGGGAACATTTGGCGCAGAGTCTATCCGCAAGCTCGTGCTGGAAGGCACAGATGATCGTTGGTCCGGCATGACGGAATTGCTGCTCATGTATGCGGCGCGGGTTGATCACGTCGAAAAATTAATTCGGCCAGCCTTGGAACGTGGGGCGTGGGTGATTTCCGACCGCTTCGCCGATTCAAGTCTGGCTTACCAAGGCTATGCGCGCTCACTCGGCCCGGACCGGGTGCGTGAGGTTCACAGCGCCGTCATGGATGGGTTTGGCCCTGATCTCACGCTAGTTTTTGATATGGACGTCTATCTTTCCCTTAAGCGCGTCGAAACACGCGCGGCGCAAGACGGCGAAGATCTCTCGCGTTTTGATAAAGCGGGACAGGATTTTCACGTGACCATTCGCGAAGCCTTTTTGGATATTGCGCGAACCGAACCGGATCGGGTGAAGATTGTTGACGCAGATGGCTCACGCGATTCTGTCCATGCGCGTATTCTCAATGTGCTGAGCGCGAAATACCCTCAATTCGCAGGCAAGCTCGGCTAGGTCTCGGTCGCGTGGCCAAAGACGACACGCTGCCAGAGGCTGACCGAAGCGAAGGCTCGGCGCACCCGCGTGAGGTCTATGAACTGCTCGGCCATGAGCAGGCAGAAGCGCGTTATCTTGCCGCCAAACTGACGGGGCGGCTCCATCATGCGTGGTTGCTGACGGGAACGCCGGGTATCGGCAAAGCCACGCTTGCCTACCGCATTGCGCGCGACCGTCTTGGCGGGCGCAGTCTGCTTGACACGTCTTTGGACATACCCGCCAGTGATCCCGTATCGCAGCGGATTGAGAGCCAGGGCCACGGCAATTTATTCGTCATCAGGCGGCCTTACGATCCGAAGTCCAAGAAGATCAAACGTGACATCCCGGTCGATGAAATCCGGCGCTTGTCCAAGTTCTTCCAAAACACAGCTAATCAAGGCGAAGAGTGGCGCGTCTGTATCGTTGATAAAGCGGATGATCTGAACCGGAATAGCGAAAATGCGATTTTGAAATTGCTTGAGGAGCCTCCAGTCCGGACGCTGTTCTTGCTTTTGGCCGATCAGCCAGGGCGCTTGCTTCCCACAATTCGCTCGCGCTGTTTACAGGTCGCGTTGACAGGCGTGCCGGATGAACAATTGGCGCGTTGGTTGTCTGCACGAACAGACGTTCGTCCTGAGTTTCAGCAGGCCGCTATCGCTTTATCTCGCGGGGCGCCGGGTAAGGCGCTAGCGCTGGTGGCCCATGTCGAAACGGTTCTGCAGCCCCTGAAGCGCGTGATGCAGAGCCTGGGATCGTCGCGCGGGGATGACATGGGCTTGGCAAAAACACTGGCAACGGCAAAGGCGGCCACGGATCGGGACTTATTCTGGGACGCGCTTACAGATGTCTTGCAGGCGCAAGCTGTCTATGCCGCTGCAGGGGAATGGCGGGGTCCGTTTGAGCCGATCAAGACGACAAAAGCGCCTGATGTTTGGGCAGAGTTGGCTGACCTTGCCTATCAAACACGACGCGCGGAAATCGGTATTAATCTCGACAAAACAGCCTCGCTTTTTGACGTTCTCGGAAAGGTCCGTGCGGCATGATTTTGGTCGATAGCCACGTCAATCTGCACGGCGAGCGCTTTGACGAAGACCGCGCCGAGGTGATTGCACGAGCCGGCGAGGCGGGCGTGGGGTATATGCTCAATATTTGCTGCAATATCAAAGACTTTGAAGCTGTCGTGAAAGTAACAGAAGATCACGATAATATGTGGGCGACCGTTGGGACGCACCCTCATGACGCAAAAGACAATCCAGACATAACGGCGGAAATGCTGGTCGAGATGGCGCAACACCCCAAGGTCGTCGGGATTGGGGAGACGGGCTATGATTTTCACTATGGTTATAGCGCTCAGGATGAACAGGTCGCGAATTTCGCCGCCCATATAGAGGCCTCACGGCAAACGCAGTTACCACTCGTCATCCATACCCGTGAGGCGGACGACTTAATGCTGGGGGCCTTACAGGAAAGTGGTGCCGGGAAGGATTATCCGGCTTTGCTACATTGCTATACATCTGGCCCCGAATTGGCGGATTGGGCTGCAAAGGCAGGCCTGTATTTTTCGGTCAGTGGCATTGCGTCTTTCAAGAACGCCCATGACGTGCGCGCCCGTATACAGGCTATGCCGGATGATCGCATAATGTTGGAAACGGATTGTCCTTATTTGGCGCCTGTGCCGCATCGCGGTCGTCGGAATGAACCGGCCTTTTTGCCTCATGTGGCTGAAGCGTTAGCCACTGTTAAAGGCTGGACTTTGGAAGAGACGGCGTCGCGCACGACCGAGGCATTTTTCGCGCTGTTTCAAAAGGCCAAACGATGAGCCTGCGCATCACAATTCTCGGCTGCGGCAGTAGTGGCGGTGTTCCGCGTGTTGGCGGGGATTGGGGTGTTTGCGATCCGTTGGAGCCGAAAAACCGCCGGACACGGAGTTCTATCCTCGTCGAAAAGCGGGGCGAGGCGGGCACAACGTCAATCTTGGTCGATACATCGCCTGATCTACGCGAGCAGCTTTTGCGCGCAGAGGTGAAACGTCTCGACGCTGTTTTCTACACACATGAGCACGCCGATCAGAGCCACGGTATCGATGATTTGCGCGCGATTGCCTATCGCATGCGCGCGCAAATTCCGACCTATATGGACGCCCATACGAAGGATCATGTTTGGACACGGTTCCACTATTGCTTTGAAATGCCCGAAGGGCGGGTGCATCCAGCCATTTTGAAATTGATGCCACTTCTAAAGGACGGGGATGATATCACGATCGACGGGCCGGGCGGCGCGTTGACAGTGGGTGTCATTGCCGCGAGCCATGGCCCAACGCCGACGTTGGTTTTCACCTTTGATGGCAAAGTCGCCTATAGTCCTGATGTTTGGGACATTCCGGATGCAGGTCTGGAAAAGCTCACCGACTATCCGCTCTGGATTTGCGATGCGCTGCGTTACAATGATCACCCAAGCCATGCGCATGCGGATAAAGCGCTACGCTGGTTTACCCGAACCCGAACCCGACGCGCAATCCTAACAAACCTGCATATTGATATGGATTACAATTTGTTAGGCGCAGAACTTCCAGTCATAGCAGAACCAGCTTACGATGGGATGATTGTCGAAATCCCAGGTTAGCGTCTGCCACTTATGCATATCGCTTCTCATAATATGCATTATCGGAACGACTTCTCATTTCTTTCTTCTTGATCGCCGTGCGCTCCATCACTAGCCAAATATGGGCAATCTGCCGGATTTGGGGGTCTTATGTTGATGAACGATGTGCGGTGGTCCGACTTACTTGAGGATGCACTCGGTTTTGGCGTTCGGTCCATCCGCTCGATCCGGCAGCTATTTGTTGATCCCCGCCCTTACTTTAAAGCCGCGCAAACACCTGAATGGTCAGGTTTTACGCCGTCTTTTCGCATTTATGTGGCTTTCGTGACGGTCTCTGCCCTGCTCCGCGTTTTCTATCTGGGTGATGATGGCATGATGACAGAGCTCTACACGGGGCAATTTGAACAGATTTTGGCGGAGCTCTCACAGGAGGATCAGCGCTTTGTCGCCGCTGATCCTCGGTTGATGGCAGATAAAACACTCGATGTTATGTTGGCCTGGACCCCGCCCATTCAGCTTGTTCTGTTCACTCTGTTCGGCTTGATTTGGGGCGCATATGGTGAAAAATTGAATGCGCCTGTGCGTGTCCGATATGTTTACGCGCTGATGGTGCCAGCTACATTTGTGATGCTAATCATTACGGTCTTGATGGTATTGGCGCCAAGCTCATGGCTGGCCTTCTTGTCATTTGGATCAATGGTTCTGACCGCAATCCTGATCGCCGTCACGGCGTTTCGGGGTGCCTATCCGCTAGATTTGCCTGTGATCGAAAGGATCATAAGAGCCGGCGTTTTGGGCGTTCTGATTATGATCTTGACGTCTGTGGCAGCCGTAGTTGCGGTTGTCTATGGTATGTTCGAAGCGTTCGATATGGTGACGGAGTCGTTCCCGGACGTATCACCAGAAACGGTTGATGCCGCGACGGATTCGTAAGCCATAATGGCAGGGGCTTAACACTTACCCCGCCAGTCTCGCAGCGTCCCCTTTGCGATAGCTCTTCAATTCCTCTGCAATCATGAAGGCAAGCTCTAGGGCTTGGCTGGCGTTGAGGCGCGGATCGCAATGGGTGTGGTAGCGGGACGATAAGTCTTCCTCTTGCACGGCCCTCACCTGCCCGCCGACACATTCCGTCACGTTTTGTCCGGTCATTTCGAAATGTACACCGCCGGGCCAACACCCTTCAGAGTGTAGCACCTGCATAAAGGTGCGGACTTCGGACATGATATTGTCAACGGGGCGCGTTTTATAGCCTGTATCCGTCTTGATGGTGTTGCCATGCATCGGGTCGCAGGACCACACGACAGAGCGACCAGAACGTTTCACCGCGCGGGCGAGCGTCGGCAAACCTTTTGCGACTTTATCGTGTCCGTAACGGGCAATCAGCGTCAGACGGCCCGGCACATTCTCGGGGTTTAACGCATCGATCAGGCGCAACAGCTCGTCAGGCTCCAGCCCCTCCCCGATCTTCATCGCGATCGGGTTTTCAATGCCCTTGAAAAATTCAACATGGGCGTGGTCGAGCTGACGTGTGCGATTGCCGATCCACAGCATATGGGCGGACGTGTCATACCAACGGCCCGTCGTGCTATCGATCCGGGTCATGGCTTCTTCATAACCGAGCAGCAGGCCTTCATGGCTGGTATAATAATCCGTGCTGGCCATTTGCGGCGTAGATTTGGGTGTGACGCCACAGGCGCGCATGAAATCAAGCGCGTCGCTGATCGTGTCGCAGAGCTCTGTGTAGCGCTGGCTGACGTCGCTATCCGCCACGAAGCCGAGGTTCCAACGATGGATATTGTTCAGGTCCGCATATCCGCCGGTTGAGAAAGCCCGCAGCAGGTTCAGCGTTGCGGCCGATTGGGCGTAGGCTTTCAGCAAGCGTTCCGGATCCGGAATCCGCGCTTCCGGCGTGAAGTCCATGCCATTGATGTTGTCGCCACGATAGCTCGGCAGCTCGACGCCATCGCGCACTTCGACTGGAGAACTCCGCGGCTTGCCGAACTGACCGGCAATACGGCCGACTTTCACGACGGGTTGGCCCGCCCCATAGGTCAGGACGAGGGCCATTTGCATCATGACGCGGAACATATCGCGCAGATTATCCGGGTGGAATTCCTTGAAGCTTTCCGCGCAATCCCCGCCTTGTAGCAAGAACGCTTTGCCTTCTGCCACTTGACCGAGGCGTTCGGTTAGGCGCCGCGCTTCGCCCGCAAAGACAAGTGGCGGATAGCCGCGCAGCGTATCCTCGACGGCGCTAAGGGCCTCCGCGTCCGGATAATCGGTCGGGATATGCTTGTGCGGTTTGGCGCGCCAGCTTGATGGGGTCCATTGGGCCATGGTCATATTCGTCCTGTTGAGGCACGTTCGATAGCAAAAGCGCATGGCCACGAAAAGCATCAACTGCAACGGGTCTCATATGGCTATGGCAGGGGCATAGGATTGCCGTCGGCATCGATTGACGGGCCAATCACAAGCGGTCGTGATTTGCGGTGCGCGGAGCGTTCAACAATCATAATCAATACCGCATCGGGATTGTAGGACAGCACTTCGTCGGTCCCTACGGTGTAGTCTCCTGCCCCGTGATGAATTCGCACCACGCGGTCATAGGGCCATTTAAGGTAAGGCATCATCGCGTCTGTGAAACTGTCGCCTATCACGACCAGCGTCTTTTGCGTCTCACGCGGTCGGTCATCAGTCACAATAATCGTATGCAGTGCGCCGCGTTCTGGCGTTCCGTCCGCCAGCAGATGAGGCCGCGTGACCGTGTAGCCCGGCAGGGATGGGAAGCGCCGCCGTAAGGATTCTGGCTCTTGCGTTTCTGTCGTGCCAATCATCGCTTCGAGGTCATAGACGCGCTTGCCCGGGCGCGTGTCGGGGTCAGACACAGGCGCGCGCTCCAGCGTGTTTTCAGGATCAAGGCGATCCATAATCATGGTCGCCGAGACGGCCCCGCCAGAGGCATTCCAGTGCGTATCGCGAGCGTAATAGACTTGCTCGCCCGTTTGTGCCTTGTGCGCGAGTAGAGCGGGCTCTGTATCCAACGTCATCGTAGCCAGACGCGGGTCGTCCAACACAGCCGATTTAAAGCGACGACGCCCTTCCCGCCAATCCTTTGGAAGGAACTCTGGATAGATACGAGCTTTGTCTGGTGCGATCGTCACGGCGAGCGGGATTTGGGCGCTCGCAAAGTTGTCTTCTGACGCGCGCAAGGCTTCGACCCAGTCTTGCGCTTGTGCGTCCGGCCATGTCGCAACGCCCTCATATTCATCACGATAGGCCGCTTCGCCAAGGAATAGCCAAGGGTGTTTCCCACGCACTACCATGGGCGGGTCTTCGCCCAAATTGTCTTTCACCTCGCGGGATAAGCGGATCAGCGCCATGCGCCCGCCAAAGCGATCCGCGAAATGGTTATCAATTTCGCCCGTATAGGCCCGCGCATCGTTACCCCATTCGGGCCACGGCGTCAGCGCACGGTTTTCTGTTGTCTCGCCGACCACCCCGCGTAGCTGATTGGCGAGATAAAGCCCGCCCGGTACGAGGAATGCCACGATCAGTAAGCCTGTTGCGATATGTCGGATCAGGGCCTGCATCACTTAGAACACAAAATAGAGGAACGGTTGATGTGTGGAAGAGGCCACCTGCGCAAAGGCGAGTGCGAGCAGGCCAAGCGTGCCCGCCCAACGAAGCCCCTCGCCCAATAAGCCACGTTTGGCGACGCCCTCGCCCCATTCGGTAACCTTATCCCAACTCAGCAATACGCCAATGCCTAGCGCATAAAGGGCGCTTTCAGGGGCCGTAATGC
>CAZSUW010000025.1:0-5209 GCA_964610115.1 uncultured Algimonas sp. | reverse complement strand
CTCAGCAATACGCCAATGCCTAGCGCATAAAGGGCGCTTTCAGGGGCCGTAATGCCCGCACCGCCACCGCCCGGTATCAAGTCACCCCAATAAGCCACCGCATGAGCGGCGCTATCGGCGCGGAACAAAACCCAACCAAGCGAGACGAAGAAGACTGTGTAGACAACGCCCAGAATGCGGGGCCCTTTCGGTCCGTTGTAAAGGCGTTCTAGGATTAGAAACGCCCCATGCCATAAGCCCCATAGCAAAAACGTCCACTGCGCGCCGTGCCAAAATCCGCATAAAATAAAGACAATCAGAAGGTTGCGATAGGTCGCTAATGTGCCAACCCGCGACCCTCCAAGCGGAATATAGAGATAGTCGCGGAACCAGCGCGAGAGCGTTATATGCCAGCGCCGCCAGAACTCTTGGAAGCTCGACGAGCTGTAAGGATGGGCGAAGTTTTGCGGCAGCTTAAATCCAAACATCCGCCCCATGCCGATCGCCATGTTGGAATAGCCGGCAAAATCGAAGAATATCTGGATCGTAAAGGCGGCGAGGCCCAGCCAGGCTGCACCCGTTGACAGCGACCCGGGGTCTGCGCCGAAGGCGGCTTCCGCCATGACGCTGACACTGTCGGCGATCAGAACTTTTTGGGCAAGGCCGAGGACAAACAATTTGGCCCCATCCGCAAAACCGTCCCAGCTTTCGCGTCTTCTGGCGATCTGTTCGCGGATTTCGTCCCAGCGCACGATGGGGCCTGCGATCAGTTGCGGGAAAAGGCTGATGAAAAGCCCGGTTCGAAAGATTGACTTGGCGGGTGCGCTCCCGCGCGAGACGTCTATCAGTAGGCTCATCGCTTGAAATGTGAAGAACGAGATCCCCAGAGGAAGCCGAGGTTCAATTCGGGAAAGCCCAAGTGTTTCAGTGATTAAGCCAAGATACTTAAACGCAATCAGGAGGCCGATATTGGCAATAATGCCAAGAGCAAGCCATGGCTGTCCTCGGCTGGCGATCAAGCGCGAAAAGACGTGGTTTATGACAATCGAGTTCAAGAGAAGAATGATGCCTGCGCCCTCGCCCCAACTGTAAAACAGTAAGCTGGCGACCAACAGGATTGCATTGCGCCACATCCGCCAAGGCAGGGCAAAATATAGCCCGACAATCAGCGGCAGGAAGAAAAACAGGAATGTGACGGATGAAAAAACCATAGTCCCTGATGGGGGCATTAACAGGCGGGACGCATTCGACAAGCCCTGTGAGGGCATAGAGCCGCATCGTATCTAAGTGAAGGTTATCGGCGTGAGCTTTGGCGTCTTTAAGGAATTTTATCGATATTGCCGTTAAACATTCGCTGGTCGTCAACAAAGGGGGGCTGCGACTATGGCTACGCGCTCAAATTCAACGCAAAAAGCCTGCTTATCGTCTGCCAATGATCGTGCGCGGCCAATGTCACGCCGAAACATGTTGCAGTCTACATTGGCTGTTTCCGGATTGGGTCTTGCAGGCTGTTCAGCCTCCGCGACGGGCTCCAACACTTTTCTGCCCGTGACGACCCCGCCCCCCATTAGCTCTGGTCCTGTTGCCAGTGGCGTTCACCCTATTTTTGGAGCTGATCCTATGACCCGCCAAGCCGATGCGCTATCTATCCGTACTGCAAGTGCACAGGCGCAAGCAGCTATTTCTTTCGGCACCCAAGAGACGAATGGGGATGAGGGTCGCTACGCGGATTATCGCGGCAGTTATTCCAAAGCCATGCCGCACGATGCAAATGGCGAAGTCGACCAGACAGTTTATCAGACGTATCTGGACGCACTGGATAGTGCTGAAAATGCGGACTTTGAAGCGATTTCTATGGGCGGGGATCGCAAGCTCGCTAATCCACAGGCGGCCTATCGGTTTGACCTCGTTGGGACGGATTCACACAAAACCTTTATGCGCCCGGCCCCAGAGTTTGCGGGGAATGAAACGGCCGCTGAAATGGGCGAGCTTTACTGGAAAGCACTCTGCCGTGACGTGCCCTTTGCCGACTATGAGACAAGTTCGCTGATTAATGCGGCCATATCCGACTTGAATGCGTTTTCCGCGACAGTTGGCGCGCTTGAGGGCGGCGTTTTGACGACAGGTACGATTTTTCGCGGTGAGACAGCAGGTGATCTGACAGGGCCCTATATCTCGCAATTTCTGCTCAAAGATGTGCCCTATGGAAATGGTCGCATCGTCCAGCGCTATGACACACCTGTCGCTGGCGATGATTACATGACAGATGAAAACAGCTGGCTGGCCGTGCAAAATGGAACGGCCCCATCGCCACTGAGCAAAGGCAATCCGCGCTACATTAGCGATGCCCGCGCACTGGGCGAATATGTGCATGTGGATTACAGCTATCAGGCCTATCTGAACGCGGCGCTTATTCTGCTGTCGATCCCAGGCAGCTCTGATGTGGCGAACCCTTATAACAATGCGGTTAGCCAAGGCGCATTTGCTTCGTTAGGTGGGCCTGACGTTCTGGACCTCGTCGCCAAGGCGGGTAATCTCGCATTGGGTGGGGCCTGGTATCAAAAGTGGTTGGTCCACCGTCGCGCGCGCCCGGAAGTCTATGGCGGACGTTTGCATAACCAGATTACGGGCGTGAAAGACTATGAACTGCCCAGTGACATTGTCGATAGCGATGGTCTTGCCCGCGTCTTCGCGGCGCAAAATACCTATCTATTGTCCCAAGCCTTCCCTGAAGGATCGCCGACACACCCCTCCTATCCGGCAGGTCACGCGACGATTGCTGGCGCGTGTAGTACGGTATTGAAGGCGTTTTTTGAAGAAAGCCTTGTCCTTCCGGACCCCGTAGTCGCCTCCCGGGATGGTGATAGTTTGACCCCTTACATTGGAACACTGACGGTGGGTGATGAGATCAATAAGCTGGCGAATAACATCGCCTTGGGCCGTGACTGGGCCGGCGTGCATTATCGCAGCGATGGTGTGGACGGCCTGCTGGTGGGGGAGCAGCAAGCGATTGGCCTGCTGCAGGATTATACCCGCACTTATAATGAAGTCTTTGATGGCTTTAGCCTGTCAAAATTTGATGGCACAGCCATTACAATCCGGAACGGTCAGATTTTTTAGGACGACTCTTCCCTTGGCTTCGAAAGAGAGAGCAAGACAATGCTCCCTTCCTCTTTTCATTGGGTCCTGCACAAGCGATGAAAAATTCACGCTAAGCCCCTTGTAGAGCGAAGCGCCCCACCATACATGCTCACGCAATTGGCACTCTCGGATTGGGAGTGCCAAGCTTTATCACTAACCTGAGAAAAGAGAGTGAGCGACATGAAGTTTCGTCCCCTCCATGACCGCGTTGTTGTTCAACGCGTCAAAGAAGACACTAAAACCGCTGGCGGGATCATCATCCCGGATACAGCGACCGAAAAGCCATCCGAAGGCAAAGTTGTTGCTGTGGGCCCAGGCACACGTAACGATGATGGCTCTTACAACAAGCTCGACGTCAAAAAGGGCGACCGTGTCCTGTTTGGCAAATGGGGCGGCACAGAAGTCAAGATCGACGGCAAAGAGCTGCTGATCATGAAAGAGTCCGACATTATGGGCGTTGTGGGCTAATCGCCCCTTCGCCTTTTTTCTTACCTAAATATCTAACATTACTGACTGGAGAAGCTTAAATGGCTGCCAAAGAAGTCAAATTCGGCTCAGATGCCCGTGACAAGATGCTGGAAGGCGTCGATATCCTCGCTAATGCCGTCAAAACAACACTCGGTCCCAAAGGCCGCAACGTTGTCATCGAAAAATCATTCGGTGCCCCGCGCACGACAAAAGACGGCGTGTCTGTCGCCAAAGAGATCGAGCTAGAAGACAAGTACCAAAACCTCGGCGCGCAAATGCTGCGTGAGGTCGCTTCCAAGACCAATGACAAAGCCGGTGACGGGACAACGACCGCGACGGTTCTCGCCCAAGCGATCGTCCGCGAAGGCCTGAAGCGCGTTGCCGCGGGCATGAACCCGATGGATCTGAAGCGCGGTATCGACAAAGCCACGACCGAAATCGTCGGCGACTTGCTGCGCAAAGCGTCCAAGATCAAAAAGTCCGAAGAGATTGCCCAGGTCGGCACAATCTCTGCCAACGGTGAAGCGTCCATCGGCGCGATGATCGCCGAAGCCATGGCGAAAGTCGGCAATGAGGGCGTTATCACGGTCGAAGAAGGCAAGACGGCCGAGACCGAGCTGGAAGTCGTGGAAGGCATGCAGTTCGACCGCGGTTACCTGTCGCCTTACTTCATCACCGATCCCGAAAAGATGCGCGCCGAGCTGGATGATCCCTACATCCTGCTGAACGAAGGCAAGCTGTCTTCGCTGCAAGCGATGTTGCCGATCCTCGAATCTGTTGTGCAAACACAGAAGCCGCTGCTGATCATCGCCGAAGACATTGAAGGCGAAGCGCTAGCGACCCTCGTCGTCAACAAGCTGCGCGGTGGTCTCAAGATCGCGGCTGTCAAAGCCCCAGGCTTTGGTGATCGCCGCAAGGCCATGTTGCAGGACATTGCGATCCTGACGAACGGCACGGTCATCTCTGAAGACCTCGGCATCAAGCTGGAAAATGTCTCCCTGAAAGATCTGGGCCGCGCCAAGCACGTTCACATCACCAAGGACGACACTGTCATCGTCGATGGTTCCGGCAAGAAGGGCGAGATTAAAGCCCGCGTCGAGCAAATCCGCAAGCAGGCCGAAGACACGAGCTCGGACTATGACCGCGAAAAATTGCAAGAGCGTCTGGCGAAACTCGCCGGCGGTGTGGCCGTGATCAAGGTTGGCGGCTCCACAGAAGTGGAAGTGAAAGAGCGTAAGGACCGCGTTGATGACGCGCTAAACGCCACACGCGCCGCTGTCGAAGAAGGCATCGTCCCCGGTGGTGGTACAGCCCTACTCCGCGCCTCTCGCTTCATTGACGTCGAAGGCGCCAATGATGACGAGCAGTCCGGCATCGAGATCGTCAAAGCCGCCCTCACCTACCCGCTGCGTCAGATCGCTGACAATGCAGGCGTGGAAGGCGCTGTCGTCGTCGGCAATGTCATCGCGCAAAACAAAGCCAATTACGGCTATGACGCGCAGAACGACAAATATGTCGACATGGTCAAAGCCGGCATCATCGACCCGGTGAAGGTTGTCCGCACAGCCCTCCAAGACGCCGCCTCTGTCGCAGGCCTGATCCTGACCACAGAAGCCGCCGT
>CAZSUW010000024.1:0-32561 GCA_964610115.1 uncultured Algimonas sp. | reverse complement strand
GCGTGTTGATGGAGGGCTTTCACTATCGCTACCATCCAGCGGTGGGCGAATTTCTGAAGTCGGTGAAACAGATCGGCCGGTTAACCCGCATGACAGGCCGCTTTCACACAAGCATTGCGGATCGCCCCGGCGAGCTACGCCATGATATATCGCTGGGCGGCGGCGGGTTGATGGATTTGGGGTGTTACCCGCTGCATCTAGCGCGCACCGTGGCCGGGCGTGAACCGATCATCCGTTCCACCCGGGCGCTTGAAGGCAAGCCGCGCATTGATCTATTCATAGAGGCCCAACTGGATTTCGGGGACGGTCTATCGGCCACCATCAGCTCTGACATGAGCGAGGGCATAGAGCGCGTGAATTTCTTTGAAGTGGAAGGCGAAGGCGGCTCTGTCCGCTTTGATAATCCCGTCCATCCCTATCGCGGCTGTGTAATTACAGGACCAAATGGTTCAGTCTCAGACGACGATTATCCGCGTTGGCGAGATATCACGACTTATGACGCGCAGCTGGCGCACCTCATCCTGTGCCTCAATATGGGTACGGAACCGCTAACGGGTCGCGCCGATGCTGTGGCGCAAATGCAGGCGATTGACGCGATATATCAAGCGAGCGGTCTGGGGCCGCGCTAAAGCAATACTGGGACCGTGCTGAATCGCTCTATCGGAAACGACCCGTAATATAGTCCTGCGTGCGCGGATCTTCGGGGTTGGTAAACAGCGTATCCGTATCCGCATATTCGATCAGCGCGCCCGCTTGCAAAAAGGCGGTACGGTCGGAAATCCGGGCCGCCTGCGCCATGCTATGGGTGACGATGATAATGCAGTAGCGTTCTTTCAGCTCTTCGATCAGAGCTTCCAGCCGGGCGGTCGCGATCGGATCGAGCGAGCTGGCGGGTTCGTCCATCAGGATTACATCAGGGTCAACGGCCAAGGCGCGGGCGAGAACAAGCCGTTGTTGCTGGCCGACAGACAGACTAGGCCCAGCCGCCGACAGACGATCCCGGACTTCCTCCCAAAGCCCGGCCCGGCGCAGACACTGCTCGACCAGCCTATCCAGTTCTGCACGCGATCCCGCCATACCGTGCAGGCGCGGCCCATAGGCGACATTGTCATAAATGGATTTGGGAAACGGTACGGGCTTTTGAAACACCATGCCCACACGGGTGCGCAGCCAGACAGGGTCAATATCGGGCCCGTAAATATCCGTACCATCCATCAGGATTTTACCCGAGACGCTGGCCCCCGGGATCGTATCATTCATGCGGTTGAAAACGCGTAATAGGCTCGATTTCCCGCATCCTGACGGCCCGATCAAAGCGGTCACTGACCGGTCGGCAATGTCGATATCAATACCTCGCAGGGCGTGAAATCTTTCATAGCGCACATTGACGTCCGTGCAGCGGAATTTGGGCGCGGTCATAACGACCTCCGTTTGGAGAGGCGGGCGCGTATCCAAAGCGCTAATAAATGGACGACAAGCAGAAGCAAAAGCAGCACAATTACCGCCCCCGCCGCACGTTCGGACCAAGCCTCCGTCCCGCCTTGGGCCCACATAAATATCTGCACGGGCAGAGTGGTCGCCGGGTCGGTCACGCTGTCAGGGGCGCTGGAAATATAGGCCACCATGCCGATCAGCAGTAAGGGCGCGGCTTCGCCCAATGCTTGGGCCACAGCCAACAAAGACGCGGTCGCCATGCCAGGCGCGGCCAGCGGCAATTTGTGCCCGAAAATCGCCTGCATGCGCGAGGCGCCAAGGCTCAGCGCGCCGTCAACAATTTGGTCCGGCACAGAGGATAAGGCGCCCCGACAGCCTATGATCACGGTTGGGACAATGCGTAAGGCGAGGACCAGCCCGCCGGTTAAAACGGCTGAGCGCGCAAGGCCAAAGCCATTGATGAAAACTGCGAGGCCCAGCAAGCCATAGACAATGGCTGGAACCGCTGCGAGATTATTGATCAAGACCTCAAGGATGCGGCTGATCCTGCGACCCATACCAGATCGTGGGGCAAATTCCTGAAGGTAAATCGCAGACACCACGCCCGCCGGTATGGCAAGCAAGGCCGCGAGAAGAACCATAAAGGCCGACCCGAACCAGGCCGTTCGCGTCCCCGCCCGTGCGGGATCGGCGGAATCAATCTGCGTGATGAGGGACAGGTCGAGACCCCGGCCTGTTGTCCCGCCTATTGTCCCCTCTGTCGTCCCGCCCCCCAGCAAGGCCGGCAGACCGAGCGCAAATAAGGTCATCAGCAACCAGCCCAGCATAATTAGCGCGATCAACATCGCCAATCGACAATACAGCCGAAAGCGCCATTCCCGACGATAGCGGCGCTTTCGCTGCGCCTTATAAGTGTCGGAGACGCCCCTCATGACAGGCGCGCCCTAACGCGGCGCGAAATCAAAAGCGCAATAACGTTGAAAATCAGTGTGAGGGCAAACAACGTCAAACCCAGAGCAAAGGCGGCGCGGGTCTTGGTTGAATCAAAGACCAGATCACCGGTCAGCAAAGCCACGATCTGGACCGTGACCGTTGTGACGCTTTCCAGCGGATTGACGGTCAGCGGTGCGCCCCGGCCCGCCACCATAACGACGATCATGGTTTCGCCAATGGCGCGGCTGATCGACAATAACAAAGCCCCGGCAATGCCCGGCAGAGCGCGCGGAACGACAACGCCGCGAACCGTCTCAGACGGGGTCGCGCCAAGCGCCGTCGAACTATCGCGTAAAGACTGCGGCACGGCCGAAAGCGCATCATCCGAGAGGCTGCTCACCAGCGGCAGGATCATCAGCGCCATGACGATCCCGGCGGCCAAAGCGGATTGCACGGGGACGGCGAGGCCAAGCCAGGCTGATATATCCCGAATAACGGGCCCCACGGCGATCAGCGCGAAAAATCCGTACACGATAGGCGGGATTCCGGCGAGCACTTCCAGCGCAGGCTTCAAGATGGCGCGGCTCCGCGAAGTGGCATATTCGGATAGGCAAACCGCAATCATCAACCCGATCGGACCTGCAATACCCACGGCGATCAAAGCAATCAGAAACGTCCCAGCAAAGACAGGCACGGCCCCAAACAAGCCCGTCTGCGCCGCCTGTGTTTCACGCAAGGCTGTCTGCGGCGCCCATTGACGGCCCAATAGAAAATCAAACAGCGATACATCGCCAAAAAACAAGGCGGCTTCGACCACCAAAGTCAGAACAATCCCAAGGGTCACAAGCACGGAAACACTGGCCACACCCAACATGCCAGAGCGCGCAAGACGTTCGGACAGGTGACGCGCCCGAACATCCGGCCCCGCCCAACGCCCCACCCAGCCGGCGGTGAGCACGGCCAAGCCAAGGAGAACGAAGAGCCAGAGTATTGGCGGCAGGCCAAACCACGCCAAAGGGATCATAGCGGCGAGCGTTATGCCCGCGACCGCCGCCGCGCATAACGCCCCATGATAAGGCGCGCGGGAATTGGGGCGTGCGGATGAGGCAAGGCGCAGGCGGACGGCCTGACCTTGCCCAAAAAACCACGCCCCATAAATCAGCGCGAGCCACAGCAAGACAATATAAAGACTATCCGCCCCGCTCATGGCGCTTGGCTTTCAGTTTTAGGCCTGACGAGCTTTTGACGTTCGGCGTCGCGTTCACGGGCTGATAAAACGATCAGGCCGCTGCATGTTAAATAGCCCGCATCGCTTAAAGCCTCTTCACTGATCATCGTGCTGACCAAGGTCGTCGTTGCGGGCTGCGCGTCTTTGTCGAGATAGAGAAAAAGCGGCCGCAATAAAGGATAGCGCCGCGCATCTAAATTGCGGGGCGTGGGGGCCATGCCGTCAATCGGGACGATGTGCAGATCAGATTCTGTTCTGGCGACTGTGGCGTGACCTAAAACGCCCAAAGCATCGGGCTTGCCTTGTAAGAGTTGGATCAGAGCCGTGTCATTTTCGCCTGCATCGATCCAGGCCCCGTCTTCGCGCAAGCGCCCCGCACGCTGTCGAAAGGCCATTTCATCCTTATCGCGTAGCGCAGTCATGCACGGATCCATCAACGCCCCTTTTTCCATGACAAGGGTGATAAAGCCGTCGCGCGTACCCGATGTGGGCGGCGGGCCATGCATAATAATATCCATGCTGGGTAAAGTCGGGGCGATGTCTGACCACAGCTGATGCGGATTGGCTTTAAAGGTGCAGTCAGGGCCCATGGGCAGTTCCGCCGCCAGCGCTTGCCATAGCTGTTGACGAGACAGGGAGGGGAAAGCTTCGGCCTTGCCTTTGCTTCGGCCCGCCAAAACGATTCCGTCAAAACCCAAGGCGATTTCGATCGTGTCCCTCCGGCCATTACGGTCGCAATCCTGCGCTTCGACCGGAAGACGTCGGCGCGATGACATGACCACATGCGCCCGGCTATTGGCTGCGCAGAATAATTTGTGACCCCCGCCCGAACCGGTCTGTTCAACAACGATTGTGACAGTCGGGTCGTCAACGCGCTCAGCCGCCCGCACGGCAAAGGGGTAAACAGTCGAAGACCCCACCACGCGCACCGTTTCGCCTTCGTCTTGCCAGGACGGCGCGCAAGCGACTAAGCCGCAGAGTGATCCGCCCAAGAGCAGTCTGCCCATTAAGCCCGCAAGCCATCCAGCCCTGACGCGACGCGACATCATATCTGCGTCCATGTTGGATCAAACCCGACTTGGCAATATCTCTGCACGAACGCTCTGATATCTTTGTACCGCTTTCCTCGCCGCGCTATCTTTACAGGGACGCTGCAGAAGCGCATGGCGCGCGGCCATGACGGTCAATTCCGACATATCAACCGCCTCCCGCCGCCGGGACATGCCGCATAGTTTTTTGGGCGAAATGAAAGCCCTCTTAGTGCTGGCTGTGCCGATGAGTGTGACGCAAGTCATCCAATTCGCCGTCTATGTCGCGGACACTATGATGCTCGGCCGCGTCAGCACGGAAGCGGTTGCCGCCGCTGCGCTGGGGTCTTTCTTTGTCTTTTTTGCGTGGATGATCGCCGCCGGACCGGTCAACGCCGTCACACCCATGGTCAGTCAGGCGCTGGGCCGCGATAGCCAAGCCTTTACCGATGTGCGCCGCAGCGTTCGCATGTCGCTCTGGGCGATCGGCTTGATCTGCATCCCGCTTGTCGCAGTGCTGGCCTTTACCGAACCACTTTTGCTGTTTTTTGGCCAAGACCCAGAGGTTTCGAGCATGGCGGCGCAATATGCGTGGATGATTGCACCGGGCCTGCCCTTTGCGCTGGCCATCCAAGCCTTGCGGAATTTCCTCGCCGCGCTGGATGAAACCATCTGGCCAATGATCCTCGTTAGTCTGACCGTCTTGCTGAATATCGGGCTAAATGCCCTTTTGATCTTTGGCCTATGGGGCTTTCCCGAACTCGGCCTGATCGGCGCGGGCATTGCCTCCTCTATTTCCTATGCTGTGTCTTTCGGCCTCTTCGTTTTATTGATCCGTTGGCATGAGCGCGCGAAGCAATTTCAGGTTTTTCGCAACGTTTTTTCCTTTGACCGTGAGCGCTTTGGCGAGGTTGTCCGCCTCGCCTGGCCGATCAGCATCACGACCATGTTCGAAGGCATGTTGTTTAATGTCGCCTTATTCGTGATGGGGATTATCGGCGTGGCCGAACAGGCCGCCTATCAAGTCGGACTGAACGTCGCCGCGATGGCCTTTATGGTGCCGTGGGGTTTTGCCATGGGCGGGGCTGTGCGGATTGGCCTGGCCGAAGGGGCGGGCAATGCCCCGGCTCGTATGCGCGCGGCCGGCACAACGCTGCTTGTCTCCACCGTGCTGATGGCGGGCATTGCACTGTTCACGGCTTTGCAAGGCGAGTTTATCGCCAGCCTTTATTTCGGGTTCGAGCCCGAACCTGATGACGCCGTTGTGCGATCCCTTGTCTTGCTTTTCCTGCCCGTTGCCGCCGCCTTTATGATCGTCGATGCGGCACAAGTGACCTGCAATCAGCTTTTGCGCGGCCTGAAAGACGTGACGGTGCCGATTTACATTACCGGGTTTAGCTATTGGGTCGTCGGCTTTCCGCTGTGCTGGTCTCTGGCGTTTTACACGCCGCTGGGCGCGGTTGGCGTGTGGTGGGGATTGGCGGCCGGATTATTCGTCGCTTTTATCGGTCTCGGAATAAGGCTTTGGCAGCAGCTACAGCGTCCGCCGTCTCCGCCTGAGGTGATGGATCCTGAGGGGATGGCGCATGAAGAGGTTGCGGCGACGTGACCTCAACCAGAGGTTCTTCAATAAAGTGACGCCCGGCCGCGTCGTCTATTTCGACGACCATTAAGTCAGGATCAAAATCGAGCCTCTGTTCAATCCGTCGGGTTAGCTCCTCCTCACCCATCGTTTCAGCGCGCCAGCAGCGCTCACCCTGCATATCCCGCTCAGGCGTGTAGAGCGTTAGCGCGTCTCGGCCCCGCACGCAGACCAAAACACTCCCCGCATCGCGGTCGCCGCGTTGCACGACGCAGGCAAAGGCCCCGCCGACCTGCGCCCGACGGATTAGGGCATCAACCCACAGCCCAGTTTTAAGCTGCGGCACGAAACATCCTCTTTCGCATGGTGGTCTCCCCTATTTCGAGAATGCGCGTGGAAAAACTCTCCTGACGCGCGGTTTCTGGCACGGCCCTTGCTTTGTTGACGTTACGTTAATGACGAGGCGTCTTACCATGTCCCAATTCCGTTCGTTTCGGCCCAGCTTGCAAACCCTGTTGATTACAGGGTGCGCTATGCTGCCGATCTTGGCAAGTCAGGCGACAGCCGCCCCGCTGCGCTCTCCGATCAAGAAAGAAACGACCTATTCCACGTCCTTACAAAGTGCGACCCAAGAGCGGGCCGTGCGGACGCTGGATTGGCGGACACCGTCTTTAGACCTGCGATTCAACCTGTCCCGGACCGATACAATCCGCGACCTAAACGTCACCCTAAGCGCCGATCCCCTGCCCGGTGTTGATCCGTCCTTGCCGCTTATGGTGCAGTTTAACAATGGAAAGCCTGTCCCGCTCAAAACCCAAGGTCGTGGCTTTGACGCAACCGTCGCGCTGGATCCCAGCCGCGCTCGCGCTTCTGGCAATGTCTTGCGCTTGTCCCATGCTGTGCCCTGCAACTCACGCGAAGGCGGCTATGCTATCAGCTTGGACGATTCACGCCTGACATTAACCGCCCGTGCCAAAAACCGCCGCCTACAGCTTCGCGAAGTTGAAAGCCGCCTCTCGGCCTCGGCCTTTGCGCCCTCTACCGTGGGTCTGATCGCGGACGGCCCACTCGCAACGCAATTACAAGCGCTCGGCGCGCAGGCCATTGGCTTGCGCATGGAAGACATTCCCGATTTCCGTACCACTGTTCGTGGCACAGAGTTTGATCTGGTGATGGTCCGCCGGGATCAACTTCATCGTTACACGAACGAAGCCGACATTCTGGCCGGAACCGGCCCGAAGGTCGAGCTGTCACGCGCCCATTCCGATCGCCTCTTCCTGACCGGGGATACGGACGCAGAAGTCCTGCAAACTGTCCAGGCTTTTGCGACGAATTTCTTGCCGCGCTCCCGCCGCTCAACCACTTCACCGGGCGAAATTGGCGTGCAAAGCCCGCTGGATTATGCGCGCACAACGGTCACAAATTCCACACGGTTGGACGCATTGACGGTCACAACCGGCGCGCTGCGCGAATATACCTTTGATGTCCCGGATCCATCCGCCATGTCGGGCGACCTTGTGCTACGCCTGACCCGTGATAGCCGCACAGCCCCCGGTGCGCGACTGAAAGCCGTTTTAAACGGCGAAAGCCTGGGCGAAGCCCGTCTGGACGGTCGCCGGAAAACCGTCAGCTATCCCATCCGCAAAGGTCAATTACGCGGTAGCGAAAACCAATTAGAGCTGACCACGATTGGCGCGGATGACCAAGACGCCTGCAGCGGTATTGAACCGTTTATTGCGATTGGCGCGGGCAGCAAGCTACGCCTTGATACGCCGCGCCCCAGTGCGCCAACTGATCTGTCGCGTCTTGCAGCTGATGGATCCATTTTTGGTGCCGATGCCGGGCGTAACGCGCAAATCGTCCTCCCCAAGCAGGCGAGCGATTTTAATGCGGCCTTACGCGTCGTCGCGCGCTTGGGCGAGGCGACAGGCCGGGGCTGGACGCAAGCCGAATTTCGGCGCGGGACACCCGATCAGACAGATCGGCACGTGCTTCTGATCGAACCGTTTACAGACATTGAGGCGGCCCTGAAAGACAAAGCCCCGCGCGGTCTGCAGAGCGCATGGCGCGGCACGCCGACAGATGGAGAAAACCGTCTGGTCAGCGCGGAACGCTATGCCGCGCTTGATGCGGATGAAGCCGTCCGCATGGCGTCGCGTCGCCTGCGCGCCTCTGGGCGGATCAATGCAGGGGGCGTTGCGGCCATTTATCCGGCAGCGAAAGGTCAATTAGTCGGCATTATTTCAAACACGCCGGGGCAGGCCTTTGCGACCTCCATCCGTCCCCTGGCCGATGATGCCCATTGGAACGGCATGAGCGGCGGCGTGACCCGTTGGAATAATCGCGCCATCGTTATGGCCCAAGCCGCCCTGCCTGCGCCCGGGATTGCCGCCGCGCCCGTGCGCTCGAATGACCCCTCACTGTGGACCCGCTTGGTCGAACTGGATGTGGATACGATTTTCGACCGGGATTGGTCGATGCCAGAGCTTTCCCTGCCACAAATTTCCTTACCGTCAATTGACGCCGAAACGATCAAAGCGCGGTTCCGCAAAGAGGATTCGGCCTGGGTCGCACCCGCCACAGGCGCAGACATACCCGCCATCCCGGATATTGCGGCGCCTGTGACGGAAACACTCACCCCTACAGCGCCTATTGCTGTAACACCGCCTGTGCGCGTCGTTGAGGTGGCACCCGCGACGTCAGCTGACGTCGCCACGACACAGACACAGCCAATGACGGCGGCCGCAACGAATACCGTACCGCCCCTACGCGGATCAATCGATCTCCGGCAGGCGCGCCACGATGCGACAGCGAAGTCAAAAGGCTTTGCCCGCTGGTTCAAAAGCAGCTGGGCCGAAAAACGCCGTAGCTTTAAAGCCGGTCTTCGGTCCCTCGAAATTCGGTCTAATCAGGCGCGGGCTGATCTGCGCCAGACAACGGGACTCAGAGCCCCCAATGTTAGCGGCTTGCGCATCGGTGGTTATGAAATTCCGCCCGCCATCCTGGCACTGATCCTTGCCTCAATCCTGACGGTTATCGGCTTGTTCTTCGTGACAACAAAGGGTCGTGGGGCCAGCCATCACTAAACGGCGCGGGTCGGACAATGTCCGCCCGCCACTTTCCGACCTCGCCCGCCTTTGCAGGCCAAAACATATATTAAGTTTGGGCGGTGACGGGTAAAATTACGCGCGCCGTTGTGCCGTCGCCAACCTCGCTTTCAATATCCAGACGACCGCCATGCAGCTCGGCTAATTGACGCACTAAGGATAAGCCAAGGCCAGAGCCGCGCGCCTCCGTGGATCGACCCGCCGCGCCTTGCGTGAAAGGCTGGCCGATATTGGCTAGCTCGTCAGCGCTCATGCCGGGGCCTTGATCAGCGACAGACAGATTGATCTGATCCGTGTCTTCACGTGCAGTGATGTGAATATGGCTGCCCTTCGGTGAGAACTTCACCGCATTCGACAAAAGATTGAGCAGCATTTGTCGCACGGCCTTTCGGTCCGCTGTCAAAAGCAAGGCATCATCCTGTGGCAGATCAATGTTCAGAGCGACATCCGCCGCATCCGCCGCGGGGCGGATCATTTTGACCGAACTACGCACCACATCGGACAGATCAAATGTGTCCACGCTTAGGGTGTAACGCCCGGATTCGACCTTTGACAGATCCAGCACATCGCCGATCAAGTCGAGCATATATTGCCCGCTATCATGGATCAGGTCGGCATATTCCGCATATTTACCCGGTAAGGGCCCAAATAGTCGCGAGCGCATCATATCGGAAAACCCAATAATCGCGTTCAGCGGCGTGCGAAGCTCATGGCTAACCCCGGCGAAGAAGAGCGTCTTATCCGCCGCCTCTTGTTCCGCCACGCTATGCGAACGCTGCAGGGCCTCTAGTCGTGCCTCTTCGTCTGATCGGTCAATCGTATGCAAAAGCAAGCCGCCCCCCGGAATGGGCGTGAACCGCGCATCGAGATGGGCAAATTCGCTGGCCGTCGGACCCAAAGCGATCCGCGTAACACAGGCCGCGCCTGTTTGCTTTGCTTTAGACGCGGCTTCAATCAATCGGGCTGAGGCCGCGTCATCATCGGCTAAATCTGCGAGCGTGAGCGTCTCGTTAAGTCCGTCGAGACCAAATTGCTGGGCGCCAATAGCATTGCTCGCGGTCAACCTGTTTCTCGCATCGAATTCAAACAGCCCGCCAGAGACGCCTTGTCGCCAAGGTATGCCGCTCCCCTCGCGAGAGATACCGCCAGAAGATACCCCGCCAGAGGATACCCCGCTTGCCAACATGCCGGACGATTGCCGCCCTTCCGTCGCGGTCATCATAGCGGCAATCAGCAAGGCCAGTGTTGCCGCCACACTGACGAGCCCCAGCAAGCGCAAAGACAGATTGGACAAGGGGCTGTCTGGCACACCCAGATAATCCGCCCCGAAATAAGTCGCGAGCAAAGCGATGACCGCTAGCACAAAGCCTTCCAATACGCGCCCTTTGAAAAAGAGCATGCCCATAATGGGCACGGTCATAAAGACCACCCATAGCCAGATTGGCCCGCCTATAAGGGCGACCAGCACGGAAAAGCCCGCCCAGATCAGAAGGATCAGCGCCTGCCCCCAATCGCGATGGGCAGCCGGCACCAATAAAACACTCAAAATTGCTGGCGTGCAGAGTAAAACCGCGAGCGGGACCAAGGTCTCAAGCGTCGCCCCGCGAAAGCCGGCCACGCAGAGACCCGCGCTGACGGTGGCAAGCCAGACCAGAAGCGGGCCCAAAAGGCGGCTGATCATATATCGAGCCATAATTCCCTATCTATCGCGCTTGCGCGGTTTACGCATCAGATTATGTTAACGCGCCTATTTTCCCATTTTGAAGCGAATTCGCGTCTGAAGATAGGTGCGTGCGCGCGCTTCCCTTTCTTGCCGGATTGGGTTTGGCTCCCTATCTGCGGGCCATGGAAAGCTCTCAGACATGGCCGGACGATATTGCCGCGCTTATCGACGATTTTGATTTCCTCGAGGGTTGGGAGGAACGCTACACCCATGTCATCGATCTTGGTCGGCAAATGACTCCGCTCGAAGACGCCCTGAAAGTTGACGCCAATAAGGTCCAAGGCTGCGCCAGCCAAGTCTGGCTGGTTTCGAATCGCGGCCCAGAAGGTCACTTACACTTTCGAGGCGATTCAGACGCCCATATTGTTCGCGGCCTTGTCGCCATTGCGACACAGGTCTTTTCCAATAAGCCCGATGCCATCATCCGCGCCCTTGACGTGGACGCCCTATTTGATGCGCTCGGCCTGTCAGAGCATCTATCCAGTCAGCGCGCTAACGGCCTTCGGTCCATGGTCGCGCGGATTAAGCGGGATGCGAGTGAGGAAGCTATCTAGCTAAAGACGTCAGCGACTGCCTGAGAGTCTAATCCGCCTTCTTTTGTCTCTACCAAGTCCACATAAAGCGCATTAGTGTAGCTTGCATAAAAACCCATCGTTAGGATGGTGATGAAGGCCCCGATTGCTGTCGTCACATAGTAGGCTGGAGTCAGCTGCATTGATGTGGACGGGTCTAACACAGCATTGAACCCGACGGCGCTCATTGAAATCCCGACACTCACAAACATCAGGGCCAGTAAAATCACCATCATGATGAGGCCAGTTACCCATACCATTAATCGACGGCCACTTGTTAAATTCCAAGATCGGCCCAAGGCGCCGAAAACACCTGTGTTTTCTTCTGAGATATAAGCCGGCGCATAAACCGCCCAGCAAATGGCAATGAAAACGCCGGGTACGATAAAAAAGATCATCCCGACATACATGACAATGCCAGTAATGATTGCCAGAAAAAGAACTGGGATCATTAGCTTCAAAGCGCGCATGGCTGCAGTGCGGGCACTTATGTCACGCCCAGTTGTTGTTCTGAAAGATATACGATCAACGTAAACCCACCAGGCGGCGTAGAGAAGATAATTGATGACCATAACCAGAACAACAATCATCCAATAGCCTGCCTCACTTTGTGCTTCCATCGGATTAAAGCCATCATCTCCTGTAAACGGAATGGTCTGCAAAACAGACAAGGCCATCATTATCAGCGTGACAATGATTGCGCCAATCAGCAAGTCTTTGAGATTTCGTGCAAGGCCCCGCCAGGCTCGACCAAAAATACGACCGATATCAATGGGTGCCATATATCCGTTTGCCATGAATCCCCCTCATAGAACAGATCAATGTCTTAACTAGCGCCGACTATAGTAACTCTTACGACCCGTCACCGCCCTTTTTGACCCGTAAAATCATGTCCAGCCCGAGCACAGCAATCAGACCGGACATCAGGGCAAAGAGAGGATGACGCAGGGTAAACAGCGTGACGATGCCGATAACGACACCCAATAATATGGCATAAGGATGTAGACGCATAGTATTCATGTAGGGCCTATCGAGCCGGACCGCAATTCACATGCTCAAGTTCAACATCCCAATAGAGATAGTCGAGCCAGCTTTCGTGCAAATGGTTGGGCGGAAATTTGCGTCCCATGGATTGGAGTTGATGCATGGTCGGACGATAGGGTTTTATCTGCGGGTGCATGCCCGCTTCCTTCGGGTGCCGCCCGCCTTTCCTAAGGTTACATTTGGAACAGGCCGCAACGATATTCGTCCAGCTGGTTTTACCGCCCAATCGACGCGGCAGGACATGGTCAAAAGTGAGCTCATCCGGGCTGCCGCAATAGACGCATTGGAAACCATCACGAAGGAATAAATTAAACCGCGTGAAAGCGGGCGAACGATTTTGCGGAACATAGTCTTTGAGCGCGACGACCGAAGGCATTTGCATCTCAAAGGTCGGGCTGCGCACACATTGATCGTAATGATCGACCACATTGACCCGGTCAAGAAAGACGGCCTTCACAGCGTCTTGCCAGCTCCAAAGCGAAAGGGGAAAGTAGGAGAGCGGCTGATAATCCGCGTTTAAAATCAAACAGGGATAATTGCCTGACGAGACAGGCACAGCGTCTTTTAACGCATCCGGCGTTGTTTGCAGGCTCATGTCCGACCTCCTCCCTTTGGCAGGGGGAGCCTACATTTTAAGTCGCTATGTTGCGCGGCGTAAAAACTGAAAACGCGGTCTCCCATTTGGCGGGGCGATGATTCGCCAAACCCGCTGCATTGACTATAGCTAGGACATATTTCACGTCCGTGACAAGGGAGTGGCGGAACGGAACTCTGCGGCAAATATTCCAATTTTTCGATTTACGGGGGTCCGGACCCCGCTTGCAGTCTTTGAGTTAGGTCCTGTTCATTTTCATAGGCGCAAAGGACTCTGATGGTTTTTAAACAGCTCAAGCCTCTTTCACTGCTCCTTCTCATTAGCGCCGCAGGCTTTGTTATTTCCATCGCAACGCCCATATTAGGCGAGGACGGGCGCATACGCACCGGCACTCAAGCCAAGGTCAGTGTAGACGGCTTGGAATCACATAGCCTCGCCCGCGGCCTCGGACAGATTTCAGATATAGCCGTTGCGGCGGATGGCACGATTTTCACGGCCGATTTGAAAAGCGGACGGATTTGGGCGATCCGCGATCGTGGCCTCGATGGAAATGCGGATGTGGTACAGGCCCTGCCGCATCGGTTCGATTTACCCAGCGGCTTGGCTTTGTCGGGGGATCAGCTTTTCGTCGCCGACCGCGGCGGGCTGTGGCGCATGAACGGGGCGGGAACACCTGTCCTCATTGCGCCTTTTGCAAATTCCGGCGCCACTGACGCTCCGCACCCGCTGTCTTGGAATGCTGACAATACGTTATTGCTTGGCCTGACACTGAAAGACGGAACATCACAACGTCTAAAAGTTGACCCCGATACGGGCGAAGCGACGCTGATTGACGAAACCAAAGGTCAGTTAATCGCCTTAAGCAAAGGCCCGGTCGGCGCACCCGCTCTTAATCTCGTACAACGCGGAGAGCGTATCTTAATTGGGCAATCGTTTGACAACTTGCAGGCGGTAAGCCCATCGGCGCGAACGGCTTGGGTCGACCCGGAGCTTGCCCAAATCGTCTTTGGCAGTGATGACGGTTTATACGCTCAGGCTGCAACACTGTTTGGCGTGGACGAGGCGCAGGAGCCTTTCGTGACGGGTCTGCGCGTTGGGGCGATCTATGTCGATCAGCGGGGCATCCTTTTTGCCTCTCGGGATGAAGGCAGTTTGCGCCTCGTCAGGCCCCGTCAGGCTTTGTCCAACACTGCGGCGGCCGAACCACTCGCACCTGAAACGAAACTCGACCCTGATCTTTTGATCCTTAGGGGCTCTGGCATAGAGCAAGCGTCACAGATTGACGCCTTTAAGGATGAAACCAACGACGGAAAAGACGACAGAAACGAAAAGAACTAAGGTTTACAGCGCAATACGGCAGGGCAAGCCGAGCTTATCTGCCAACTTGGCGAGCCGGAACGTGACCTGCTCCGTCAATAAAGCCGCTTTATCGCTGCGAAGAGTCAGTGTCCCGCCCTCAACAGCCAGACGCAAAGCGGATACAAGTTCAGGCGTACGGCCCGTTGCCACGATCGCCAAGCGGATTGCCGATCCAAGGACTTCGGCAGATCGGATTTGGTCCGCATTTAAAAGCGTTTCGACGGCCCTCTTATTGGGCGCAGACTTTGAATGGGAGACTGAGCGGAACTGACTGAGTGCCAACCATGTTCGCATCGGATGGGACAGGCCGGCGATCGGCGCATAAAGCACATTTTGGAATACGACTTCGGCGCGGTAATCAGGATGAAGATTTTTGCCAAGACCCGCCAGCAAACAGGCCGCCTGTCGCAAACGCGCATCGGTTTTGGGGTCAAAGGCAATGGGTAACGCCTCTGCAATACCGTCGATAAAATCCATCAGCGGGACACCGAAAAACTCGCTTTGCAATGTGCCAGACGCGAAATCGCGGCACCCATCCAGAAGCGCGTCGCGCATTTGAACCGCGCGGGGCAAGCTGTCGAACACGATCCCTTCACGGAGACCTGTCAAAGATAAGTCGACTGACTTGGGCATAAGACGCGAAAGGAGGCAATCGAGTAAAAGACCTGAATAGGGTAACGTCTCGGCACGCTGTGCGCGCAAGCCCGGCCAATCCAACAGCTCGGCTTTCCCATTCGTATAGGCCCATTGCGCCAGTGCGGCGGCCTCATCCGGCAATAGGCGATAACTCTGTAATGTGCGCAAAGGATAATCCGACCGGCCCATATGGATCGTCGCCAAATTCCGCCAGGCCCCGCCAATGAGGTGCAAAGTCTCTACGGGATGGTCTCCGCGCAATATCGCCGTCAAATCATCGCCCAAACCCGAAGACCGGCTCGCCGCCTCTAGGCGCGCCTCCAAATTGGGACGTAGGGCGCGATAATCTGCGCCGCGCAAATCCGCTCCGATAAATTCAAACGGACCCAAAGGCAGAGATACTCGCGGACCGGGTCCAGCCTCGGTCAACTGTATGATTTCCAGCGAGGCCCCGCCAAGGTCCAGCGCAATGCCTTTGGCTAACGGATTGCCTGCCAGCAGACCCAGCGCCGACAGACGGGCTTCTTCAAGGCCCGAAATCGGCACAACATCCAAGCCCGTTTTCGCATGAATATCGGCGATAAAATCGGCTGCATCTTTAGCTACCCGCATGGCGGCTGTTGCGGCGATCCGGATGCCCCCATTTCCAGTTTCAAACAGACCGCGTGCTTCCGCAATCGCTTGAAAGCGGGTGAGATTATCGAGCGTTATTCGCTTGCCGTCCTCTGACAATCGCCCCGTTTCTTTCAGGCCACGCCCCAAGCCCGCGAGCACTTTTTCATTATAGACCGGTGTGAAGTGTGACCCGTAAATATCGTAAATCACAAAACGAATAGAGTTCGAGCCAATATCCAGCACACCGATTTGATCGGGACCAGAACTCGGGACATTAAACGGGTCTGTCGAGATCAAGACGACACTCGCTCTGTCTCACCTGAGTTGTCGGATTTCGGCGATCCCTCTCCGTCCAATAACGCCTCTATCTTATCCGCATTTGGCGCAACCGCTTGTCGAGCGCGCACAGGCGGATCTGGTAATTCTTGAGGCGCTGAGACCTTTAGCGCGCGCCCTCGCCCGGACAAAGACGGGTTTTGCATAAAATATTGGTGGGCGGAGAAATCCGGAGCATTGCCATCCGCTTTACGTCGCGCATATTTTCCAGAGGGCTGCAAGTCCCAGCTATTGGCCGTATCCATCATATTGGCGACCATGATCTGGTCTAAGACCTGATCATGGACCGTCGCACTTTGTATGGGTACGAGTGTTTCGATGCGACGATCCAAATTACGCGGCATCCAATCAGCAGAACTAATGAACATTCGCGCATTCTGGCTTGGCAGTGTGTGACCATTGCCAACAGCAAGAATGCGCGAATGTTCCAAGAAGCGCCCGACGATAGAGCTGACGCGGATATTTTCAGACAGACCTTTCACACCGGGACGAAGACAGCAAATCCCGCGAACAACAAGATCAATCTGAACGCCCGCTTCGCTGGCCTCATAGAGCTTATCTATGATGCCTTGATCGACTAGGGCATTCATCTTTGCCCATATGGCGGCGGGACGACCCGCTTTGGCATTGGTGATTTCCGCATCGATCAATTCGTAAAGAGTTTTGCGCAGACCATGGGGTGCGATCACAAGCTTCTGTAGGTCTCGCGGTCGAGATGAGCTGGTAACAAAATTAAACAGCTTGCCGACATCTGCGCCGATCACAGGATCCGCAGTGAACAAGGCCAGATCCGTATAGATCTTGGCGTTTTGAGCGTGATAATTTCCTGTCCCCAAATGGGTGTAGGTCTGTAGCCTCTCCCCCTCACGACGAATAACAAGCGAGACTTTCGCGTGGGTTTTAAACCCGATCAGACCGTAAACAACCTGCACACCGGCCCGCTCCAAATCGCGCGCCCAACGTAAATTTGACGCCTCGTCAAATCGCGCTTGAATTTCGACAAGCGCCGTGACGGATTTGCCAGCTTCTGCCGCATCGATCAGCGCCCGCACAATCGGGCTATCGTCAGAGGTCCGATAAAGCGTCTGCTTGATAACGACGACATCCGGATCGCGAGCCGCCTGTTTCAGGAATTGGATGACGACATCGAATTCTTCATACGGATGATGAACCACAATATCTTTGGCCGCGATCGCCGCGAAATGATTACCATCATAATCACGAATGCGTTCGGGGAAACGCGCCGTATAAGGCGGGAAGAGCAGATCCGGCCGGCCTTTATCGATCAAATCTTTCAGGTCGACCATGCCCAGCATTTCGGCTTCTTGGATATCTTCGTCCCAACACTCAAAACTTTCGATCAGAAAATTGCGAAGCTCGGCGTCAATTCCGGCATTCAGCTCCAAGCGAATGACGCGACCCCGTCGGCGTTCTTTCAACAAAAATTCGAAATGGCGGACCAGGTCTTCGGCCTCTTCATCGATTGCGATATCGCTATCGCGCGTGATCCGGAAAAACCCATGCTGATGAATTGAAAAGTCCGGCAACAGGTCAGGAAGAAAATGCGCAATGACGTCTTCAATGGCAATATATTCGCGCTTCTTCGATCCGGCCGAGAGCTGAACAAAGCGCGGTAGGTGCGTTGGAATCGGAACAAGTCCAAAGACAGTATCGGCGGCCTCGGGCCCTTCCGTGCGGTGCATGGAAGCCACTACACCTAGAGAGAGATTAGAGAGGAAGGGAAACGGGTGCGCCGGATCAACGATTAGCGGGGAAAGAAGAGGGAAAATTTGCTGCGAGAAGTAATCCTGCAGTCGCACCCTCGCCTCCTCACTTAACTCTGCGACACCCAGCACGGATATCTTCTCAGACTTGAGTCTGGAGCGCAGAGAGGTCCAGCAGCGCTCTTGCGCACTGAGAAGTTTGTCGACGCGCTTTGCGATTTTGCCAAGTTGGCGCGATGGTGTCAGGCCGTCAAAAGAAGTGCGGTTCATTCCCGCTAATTCTTGCGTGCGCAAACCGGCCACGCGGACCATGTAAAATTCATCCAGATTCGACGCACTAATGGACAGAAAACGCACACGTTCCAATAATGGAACAGCTGGGTTCTTAGCCTCATCGGTCACACGACCATTGAAAAGCAACCAAGACAGCTCTCGGTTGAAATAGCGCTGCGACGGGGTGAGGGCCATGGCGAGCCTATGCCAAGGCCCGCCTGCTAGGTCTAGATTGCGTGTGCGAGAATTTAACGCTGCGCCCGCTGTTTTTTAGGCCGCGGCTGACGCTTGCTGATCAGATAAGATCGCCAACAAAGCGTGCGCATCTGGTGCCGCCCGCAGCCTCTGCCGTAACTCTGGTCGACGTAAGAGACGAGAGACCCGGGCGAGCGCTCTTAAATGCGCCCCGCCGGCATCTTCTGGCGCAAGCAAGAAACAAACGAGATCAACAGGTCGCCCATCAATCGCATCAAATTCAATCGGCTCGTCCAGTCTGGCAAAGCCGGCAACCACACGGTCCATACCGTCAATGCGCGCATGTGGCAGGGCGACACCGTTACCAACACCCGTAGAACCAAGGCGTTCCCGTTCGCTTGCCGCCTGTACAATATCGCGGCAGGACACGTCTTTAGCGTCAAGGCCATGATCTGTGATCAGGGCTTGCGCCATAACTTGAAAAAGTTGCTTAGGGCTGTCTGCTTTGACATCGCAAAGCACACTTTTGGCGCTGAAAAGGGCGCTATCCGTCATCTTGCTATCTCGGTTTCGTTTCGGCTTTGCGTTGCTTTGGGTCCCTGCAACATACGCCGTGGGAGTGGCGGCGACATAATCGGACGACACCCCCGTTTCAAGGCCGGCTTACACTCAGGCACAGCCGTCAGTTAACCAGCGGTTATCCGACAGTCTGTGGATCAATCCAGCCGATATGGCCATCAGCACGTTTATAAACCACGTTAAGGCGCCCATGGCGGCTATTGTGGAAAACGACCACACCACTATCAGCCAAACCCACTTCTAAGGCAGCCATGCCGGGCGTCATGGTCCGGACTTTGCCCAGGCTTTCCGCAATCACCATCGGGTCATCGCGGACAGGCAGTGCGTCTTCTGACTCCACCTCTTCCGGCGCAACCGGATTTTCCAGCACAAAAAGCGCGGCCTCCGCCGCTTTTTGCTTGCGGCTGTGATCTTTCAGGCGTCGTTTGTAGCGACGTAGACGCTTTTCAATATGCTCTAAGGCTTCATCTGACGCGGGATAGGCTTCTTGCGCGCGTCCTTCGCCTTCAAAGGTCGCGCCGCTGGGTAAGTGAACGCTGATGACGGTTTTAAAGCCGGAACCATCCCGCTGAACAGAGACCTGCGCGTCGCCTTCGCGGTGGATATATTTATCCATCATCTCTTCGAGTCGGTCTTGGATGCGCTCTTCCAGCGCTTTTGAAACATCAATACCCTTAGAAACGATTTGAACCTGCATGGCCGCCTTTCTTTATATTGTCGTTCGTCCCGCTTAGCATAATCTTTCAAACTTAGCGCGCCAAAAGTGATCATGAACAAAATTTCGTTATTTCGCTCTTTCGAAGTCGGCATCTCGCTACAGAGACTGCAACCAAGACAGTCTATCCTGTAGACGTTGAAATCATGGGTATGATTTGCCCACCCCGCCCTGTTAGCGGCAGGTTTAAACGCCTATGCGTGCCCATGAAGAAGGAGACATCCCATGAACGTGATCGGTCACTTTATTGACGGCCAGCCCGTCGCGGCGTCAGGCTCGCGCACCCACGATATTTTTAATCCGAATACGGGGGAGGTCCGTCGCCAAGTCGCTCTTGGAACCCCGTCTGATCTCGACAAAGCAGTGGCCTCAGCTGTAAAAGCGCAATCCCTCTGGGCGAACACCAACCCACAGCGACGGGCGCGGGTCCTGTTTGCCTATAAGTCGCTAGTCGAGCAACATATGGAAGAGCTCGCCCATCTTTTATCAGAGGAACATGGCAAAGTGGTGGCTGACAGTCGCGGTGATGTCATGCGCGGCATCGATGTGATCGAATTTGCCTGTGGTGTTCCCCACGCCCAGAAAGGCGAGCACACCTATGGGGCTGGCCCCGAAATCGACGTCTATTCCATGCGCAAGCCCTTAGGCGTCGTTGCCGGGATTACGCCCTTCAACTTCCCGGCCATGATCCCGATGTGGATGTTCGGCATGGCCATCGCGACAGGCAATGCGTGTGTCCTTAAACCGAGCGAGAAAGATCCGTCTGTGCCGATGCGCCTGGCCGAACTGTTTGTCGAGGCCGGTGGGCCGGAAGGCCTACTTAATGTCGTCAATGGCGATAAGGAAATGGTCGATGCGATCCTGGCACACCCCGACATCAAAGCCGTTAGCTTTGTCGGTAGCTCTGACATCGCGCAATATGTCTATGCGGGGGCGACAGCCACAGGCAAGCGCGCGCAATGTATGGGCGGGGCGAAAAACCACGGCATCATCATGCCGGATGCCAATATGGAACAAGCGGCCAAAGACATTCTCGGCGCGGCTTACGGATCAGCCGGCGAGCGCTGCATGGCGCTGCCTGTCGTGGTCCCCGTTGGTGAAGGCACGGCGGAGCGCTTCTTGGAGGCGTTCATTCCGAAGCTGGAAGCCCTCACGGTCGGCACATCGACCGACCCCGATGCCGATTACGGCCCCGTCGTCACAGCAGCCCACAAAGCCAGCATTGAACGCCAAATTGCCAAAGCCGAAGATGAAGGCGCGACTCTGCTGGTCGATGGTCGCGGTTTCACATTGCAAGGCTATGAGGACGGCTTTTTCATCGGACCGACCCTGATCGATAATGTCACGCCAGACATGGAGACCTATCAGGACGAGATCTTTGGACCTGTCCTGCAAATCGTCCGCGCCAAAGATTTTGAAGAGGCCCTGAAACTTCCAAGCGAACATCAATACGGCAATGGCGTCGCCATCTTCACCGCTAATGGCCGCGTGGCCCGCGAATTCGCTGACCGTGTTGAGGTCGGCATGGTCGGCATTAACGTGCCGATCCCTGTGCCCGTCAGCTATCACAGCTTTGGCGGCTGGAAGCGCTCCGCTTTTGGCGACGCGAACCAATACGGGATGGAAGGCTTACGCTTCTACACCAAGGTCAAAACCGTCACCCAACGCTGGCCCGAAGGCGAGACCGAAGACAGCGCCTTTATCATCCCGCATTTTGGGTAGTGAAACACGTCAAGAATTATACCGCGCTTGCCGATTTTTCGCCTAACAAAGACCTGCGGCGGATGGCTATTTTTCTGTGTGATTTCCAGCCTGTGACTGGCCCTGCGATCCAAGCGACTTACAATTGGCTCTGCGAAGGCAATGTCAGCAATCCACCATATGCTTGCTTCGTAGGAAAGTACGGCTCGCAGGGCGATGAAGAAATGGATTGGATATCCATAAAGCGAGAGCTCGCAGAAAACCCGGGCCCGCAAATCATGACCACATGGCATGATGAAGAAACTGTTGAAGACGTTACCGATATTCCTGACGCCTTCTCCTATCCTAGTTTAGAAGAGGCTATTTGGATAATAATCGGGCATGCGATCACTCCCTTCGAGCAGCAATGCGTCAAGGCTTTAAACGAGCGCTATCCGTCAAATGACCGACAAAGCGTCACCTGAGATTTGATTCGCCCTCACTCCTAAAATCTGTCAGCAAGGCGAAAACAGAACAATCGGGGAGAGTGAGATGCAGCAGGTTCAAGGGCTAGACGCGGCATTTGTCGCGATGGAGAGCAATAAAGCGCCGGTGCATATTGGATCGCTGTTTATCTATGACCCGAGCACGGCCGAAGGCGGCTTTGTCCGGTTCAAAGATATCATCGCTTTTTTCCGCGATCGGCTGCAACTGTCCAAGACCTTGCGGCAAAAGCTCGTCAAAGTGCCATTCGGGATCGACTATCCCTATTGGGTGCAGGATGCGGACTTCGATTTGGAATATCACGTCCGCCATGTCGCTTTGCCCAAACCTGGTGACTGGCGGCAGCTCTGTATTCTGGCGGCTAGAATTTTCGCGCGCCCGCTGGATATGTCCCGTCCGCCTTGGGAGTTCACCGTCATTGAAGGCCTCGATAATATCGAAGGCGTTCCAAAGGGCGCTTACGCCATAGTCACCAAGGTTCATCACGTTGCGATTGATGGCATGTCTGGCGTGGAAATGATCAACGCCACCCATACGCTAAAACCTGACTATGCGCCACTGGATACGATTGATCCGTGGCGACCCGAACCGAACCCCAGTCAAGCCGGCCTGTTCGCCCGCGGCGTGCTGAGTAGTTATACGCTACCCTTCCGGCAGGCCCGTGCGCTTGTTCAATCCGCGCCAGGTATGGCGCGCGCCGCCAAAGGGCTGATTAATCGCGACTATGACCTGAACGCCGTCTTGAACACACCGAAGACTCGCTTTGGCGGTTCGATCTCTCCACACCGCGTTTTTGGCGCACAGACGTTTAAGTTAAAAGATATCCAAGCCATGCGCGCCATGGCACCCGGTGCGAAAATGAATGACGTCATGCTGTCCATTACAGGTGGAGCTATGCGGCACTACCTGGCGCATCACAGCGAACTGCCCGATAGCTCCGTCACCGCCATGGCCCCAATTTCTGTCCGCCAAGACAGTGAGAAGCAGGCCATGGGCAACCAAGTCGCGGCGATGTATGTTCCGCTTGGGTCCCACATTGAAGCGATTGAAACCCGCCTCAACTATGTGACCGAGGAAACGACCAAAGCTAAAGCCATGACCGAAGCCATGGGCGCACGGCAGATTGCCGACATGGCGAAGCTATCGCCCAATCTCGCCATGACGATGGGCGCACATCTTTATCGTCGCTTTAAGCTGGCCGACCGCATGAAGCCCTTTGTCAATACGGTCGTGACCAATGTGCCGGGCCCGCCCATCCCGCTTTATTCAACCGGGGCAAAGTGTGTCGCGCTTTACGGGCTGCTTTGCTTGGTGGATGGATGTCGGCTCGGCCATGTCGTTCATACCTATCTCGATGATGTAACCCTATCCTTCATCGCCTGCCGCGAGGCCATGCCGGACCCAGAAGTCTATGACGACTGCTTAGCCCGCAGCTATGCTGATCATTTGAAAGCGTTGAAAACGTTTAAGTCGCGAACGGCCGCCAAAGACGTCAAAGCGAAAGCTATGACAGCTGCGACTGTCGGCAGCGGTAAGAAATCAAAAACGCCCTCTCGCAAAAAGCCCAACAATAAAAACGGATGATCAGACGATGACATCAACAAAATCACCCATCCGGCATCGCGCGCCCAGCCCGCTATCCATGGCTTTAGAGGGGCGTTGGGTGTGGGAATTAGGCGCGCACTATTCGCTTCGCCCACTCCTTAAGCGTTTGCCGCGCGGCGATGGTCATCCCGTAATCGTCTTTCCGGGCTTCCTAGCCAGTAAAGCCTCGACGATACAGCTGCGACGTTTACTCAAAGACCTAAACTATGACGTGCGCGATTGGGGCTTAGGACGAAACTTACGTTTCAATGCAGACATTGAAGCCAAGATGATCAAGATGGTGACCGAGGTTGCAGAAAAGTCTGGTCAAAAAGTCTCTCTGGTCGGTTGGTCGTTAGGCGGTGTGTTTGCGCGTGAAATCGCCCGCGCCGTACCGGACCATGTGCGGGGCGTTGTCTCGCTCGGCAGCCCGATTACAGGTAGTCGCCATGCCGCCCTCGCCCGCCCGCTTTTCGAGGTTCTGAACGGCAAACCCACGACTGAAACATCTACGCGGATGGCGACTATGCATGTCCCGCCGCCTGTGCCTTGTACGGCTATTTATTCAAAAACGGACGGGATCGTGCATTGGCACGGCGCGCTGCAAGATGAGAGTGAGCAATCAGAAAACATCCGTGTTCCTGCTAGCCATATCGGCATGGGGTCCAATCCACTGGTGATGTATGTTCTAGCGGATCGCCTGGCCCAGAAAGACGGGGCGTGGGAGCCGTTCGAGTTTTCAGGCCTGCGCAAGCTCGCTTTCAAACGTCCGCGGAAATTCAACCGCAGTTTGGGCGAATTTTACTAGAGGTGAGTTTTTCTGCCGCCGTAATATAATCGCGCCCGGAATACCTCCTATCCTCCACATCAAGGGTATGATCACCCACTCTGTGACCTGATTTAGTCGTTGTTTTCGCGCCGCGATCTGCAAAATAGCGGGCCATGCACTTTCAACTAACTGAAGACCTGACACTGATCCGCGACATGGCGGCGAGTTTTGCCGCCAGCGAACTCGCCCCTAACGCGGAGCATTGGGACCGGGAGAAATATCTCGACCGGGGCGTCTTTGAAAAAGCGGCTGAGCTTGGCTTTCTCGGTATTTATATTCCTGAAAACGAAGGCGGAACCGGACTGTCCCGTCTGGCCTCGGCCATGGTGTTTGAGCAGCTGGCCGCTGGCGATGTCTCCCACACCGCCATGATGACCATTCACAATATGGCGACGTGGATGATCGCATCTTATGCATCTGATGAACTCAAAGCGCGCTATGTCCCCAAGCTCATTTCTGGCGAATTGATCGCGTCCTATTGCCTGACTGAACCGTCAGCCGGATCAGACGCCGCTTCTCTTTCAACCAAGGCCGTCAGGCACGGCGATCATTACGTCTTAAACGGCTCTAAGCAGTTTATCAGCGGCGCAGGCTGGTCAGACGTTTATGTTACCATGGCGCGCACATCGGATGACGGCGCGCGCGGTGTGTCTTGCTTTGTCATCGACAAAGATATGCCGGGGGTCAGCTTCGGCGCGACCGAGCGTAAAATGGGCTGGAACGCGCAGCCAACGGCGCAGGTCATTTTTGAAGACGCGCGCGTCCCTGTCGAAAATCGGGTGGGCGCGGAAGGCGAAGGTTTCCGCTTCGCTATGAGCGGATTAGATGGCGGGCGGATCAATATTGGCGCGTGTAGCCTTGGCGGGGCAAAAGCAGCGCTCGATCTCGCTTTGAGTTATTCCAAAGAACGGAAACAATTCGGCCAGCCCATTGCCGATTTCCAGAACACGCAATTCCGTCTGGCGGATATGGCGACAGAACTCGAAGCCTCTCAGCTTATGATCTATTCCGCAGCTGATGCGCTCGATCACAAGTCACCTGACGCGTCCAAGAAATGCGCCATGGCCAAACGTTTCGCGACAGACCTGTGCAGCAAAATCGCCAATGACGCCCTGCAAGTGCATGGCGGCTATGGCTATTTGGCAGACTATCAGGTCGAACGGATCGTCCGCGACCTCCGTGTTCACCAAATCCTTGAAGGCACGAATGATATTATGCGCGTTATCATTAGTCGTTCGATGTTGCGGCAATAGGAGCCATGATGACCGAGCAGATCATTGCCCGTGTTGAAGGCGCCCTTGGCCGCATCACGCTCAACCGGCCCAAAGCCCTTAACGCGCTGACGACAGAGATGTGCGTGGCGATGACCGAAGCGCTTATCGCTTGGGAATCGAACCCAACCGTCAAGGCCGTTCTGATTGACGGGGCCGGCGATCGGGCCTTTTGCGCGGGTGGCGATGTTGTGATGCTGCACGATAGCGGCAAGGCAGGCGATGACCGGGCGGAGACTTTTTGGCGAACCGAATATGCGCTGAATGAGCTGATCCATCGCTATTCCAAACCCTATATCAGCCTAATTGACGGGATCGTTATGGGCGGCGGGGTCGGTCTGTCCGTCCATGGTCGATACCGCGTGGCGGGCGACACGACTTTGTTCGCCATGCCGGAAACCGGGATCGGCTATTTCCCGGATGTTGGGGGTACTTATTTTTTGCCGCGCCTTGGGCTCGCTGTCGGGAATTGGCTGGGCCTGACGGGGGCCCGGTTAGGGCCTGGTGCTTGCTTGACGTTAGGGATTGCCACGCATTTTGTCCCGAGTGAACACCACACGGCTTTGATTGAGGCCTTACGTGGCGACGTTGATGTCGAGGAGACCTTGAGCACGTTTTCCCAAAAGCTGCCAAACTGGCCCTTCCCAGACGCGATTGAGGCCTTTGGTAAAGACAGCTTGCAGGACATTATCGACGCTTTGAACTTTGTCCCGACCGAATGGGGCGCGCAGCAGAAAAAACTCATGCTGCGCAAAAGCCCGCTCGCTATGGCTGTCTCGCTCGAAGCGATGAAGCGCGGCAGGGACTTCGATTTCCGCACGGCCATGACGCAAGAGCTAGACCTCTCGCTCAACTTCCTCGCAACGCAGGATTTCTATGAAGGTATTCGGGCGCAGCTGATCGATAAAGACCGAAACCCGCAATGGAGCCATGCCAGCGTAGCGGCGGTCACGGCAGATCAAATCGAACGCCTCTTCCGCGAGACGGCAAATCCCCGGCAGGAGTTCCTAACATGATCATTGCTTTTATCGGCCTCGGGAATATGGGCGGCGGCATGGCGGCCAACCTTGCCAAAGCGGGTCATACCTTGCGCGCCTTCGATCTGTCAGACGCGGCTGTGGCGAAAGCAGTTGAGGCTGGCTGCACGGCGGCCGGCACGCTAAAAGAAGCCGTCACAGGCGCGGACGCAGTCATCACGATGTTGCCAGCCGGGCAGCATGTCAGCGCCGTTTACCAAGAGGTTTTTGAGGCCGCAGCGCCTGGCACATTGATGATCGACTGTTCCACGATTGATGTAGACACGGCCCGCTTGGTCATCGCGCAGGCGACAGAGCGCGGCTTCGCCATGATCGACGCGCCGGTATCGGGCGGAGTTGCGGGCGCGGCTGCGGGCACGCTCACCTTTATGTGCGGCGGCAGCGATGAAGCCTTTGAGCGCGCCAAGCCCTTGCTTGAAATTATGGGCGCGAATGTCTTTCACGCCGGCCATGCGGGCAATGGTCAAGTCGCCAAGATCTGCAATAATATGCTGCTCGGCATTCATATGATCGGCACATGCGAAGCCTTTAATCTGGCGAAAAAACTCGGCCTAGACGCGCAGACCTTTTTTGATATTTCCAGCACGGCATCCGGCCAGAACTGGTCAATGACATCCTATTGCCCCGCCCCCGGTCCTGTACCGAACGCGCCCAGCAATCGCGATTATCAACCGGGCTTTGCCGCCGCCATGATGCTAAAAGATCTGCGCCTTGCCAAGGAGGCGGCCAGCACAGCGCGGGCCAGCTCACCGCTCGGCGCGCAGGCCGAAAGTCTTTATGCTTTAATGGAAGCCTCTGGTGATGATGGGCTTGATTTTTCCGGCGTGATGAAATTGATCAATGGAACGCTTTGAAAAAGCCCTTCAGTCAATGCCAGCCGTATAAAGTCCATGACACAGACTTTTTCCGACACGCTTCGCGCTTGGTCCAATCTCTTATTGGCGCCGATGATTTGGCTGTTATCCTCTATCGGGTTCATCATTCCAAACCTTCGCACAGCGAGTGATTTTTCGGACCTATCGGATAATCTTCTTGTCCCGCTCGGTCCGGCCTTTTCGATCTGGTTTCCTATTTTCATTGGCTGCATCGCCTATGGAATTGTGCAGTTCAGACGACAGAACCGCACACGCCCCTTTTTCCGGCGGACGGGATGGTGGACGGCCAGTGGCTTCGCTTTCATTAGTCTGTGGTCGATCATCGTTGCCTTCGCACCCACAGCCTTTGTGCAATGGGGCACGGCGCTTGTCTTTCTCCCTGCTCTGATCGTACTCTGTATTGCAACGGTCCGGTTTAGTCGCGACAACAGCCAGAGGGGTTGGACGAAATGGCTCTGCCTCGTGCCGATCAGCCTTATTACCGGGTGGTGTAGCTTGGCCGTGATCTTAAACTGGACGCCGATTGCCTATGATCTTTTCGCCGGCGGACAGGCCAATCTGCTCAGCAGCCTTCTTATGCTATCCCTCGCGCTTGGGGTCATCGCCTTCATGCTAAGACAAACGCGCGGCAGTCTCGCTTATCTGTTTCCCGGCGTGTGGGGGTCCTTTTGGCTGGCGGCACGACATCTCGGTAGTGATGACGGTGTCGCAATGATCGCCTATGTCGCGTTGGGCGGCGTTCTCATTTTAGTCGTCAGCGCTTTGCTATTACGGCGCAAAGCTAGCAAAGCCTAAAGCGATCAATCAAAAAATATCGCGCTGAGTGGCGAGCGGGTCCGGGCCGTAACGATTGGCTTGCCGTTGCCCCGGAAAAATAAACCAGATCAGCTGACCAAACATAACAAAGGGCGTCAGCGTACTGAGCCCGAGAAAAATCAGGTGAAACCAACCCGGACGGCCCAAATCGTGAAATCGCCGCCAGGCTACGGCGATATTTGGGAAAAATGTTAGCAATGAAAAGACGACAGCAAAGGTTGCCGCGAAAGTCGATAGGCTCGACAAAGCCGGCAAGTTGAGGTCGGAAAAATCCTCGGGGCGACTTTGTGACCATTCAACAAATGCAATCAACCAGTCTTGGCCTCCGCCTTGGATAAAAACGATCAGCAATACCAGCTCAACCATGGCGACCAAAAGGCGAGGCCACCAATACTCTGCCCGTGTCGCGCGGGCGCGGAAATCAAACGCCCCGCGAACCCAACGGACAATCGCAACGTTGAAGGGGATCACGAAAAGACCTCTCTGACAGGACCTAGCCAAGGATTCGGCCCATATTGATTTTCAGGTTTAGAGCGCCTGAGTCCAGTGATGAGCCAGATAAGAAACTCAACTAATGTCAAACCTCCTAAAATTAGGTTGGCCAATCCAGTCTGGGATATAAAAATTTCAAGAAAACTCGCGCCATATAAATCAAACGAATATGTATGACCCTCGACTTCTGACGCCGCAACAGCGCCATAATCTAGCAATGTCACAACAGAGATCAGTGCAATCCAGCCCGTCCAACCAATATCATGAAGACGCCTGACAAATTGAGAGAATAGAGGGACAAAGAAGATAACCTCTGCCACGGTCATGGATGGGTAAGCCTTGAAGTTTTCTAAGACAACAGACCATCCAAATGCCGTTTGATATACTGGATACTCCTCTATCAAAAACGTGTCGACCAGCATGGCCAAAATGTAGACGCAGAAGACAAAAAGCTGAAACCACCAAAATTCTGATCGCGTGGCGCGACCCTTAAAGTCAAAGGTCCGCAATAGGGCCCGACCTATATTTTGGATCGGCTGTTTCGGGCCCGGCGCAGGATATGATGATTTCAAGAGCGTCAATGACCTGATGCCGCAAACGTTGCTTAGCTAAAAATGTCCGCTTGATCGCCACGCAGTGGATCAGGACCATATTGATTTGCGCCCACTGTTCCGGGCATTGCGTACCAAATTAGCTGCCCTGCGAAGACGAGCAATCCAATCAGTGGGATGTTTCCTGCAATATTGAACACTAAAACAAGCCAGCCCGTCTGATCCAGATCGTGGAACCGTCTAACGGCTAAGGCAATATTTGAAATAAGGTGGATCAGAACCAAAACGGCGAGTGCTATAATACCGACATTTTCACCGGCGTCTTCGATTGCAACGGTAGACTCCCCTTGTACACCCATGACGATGCCAACGATGGCTCCAAGCACAAATATGACGAGGAAAAATAAAATGAGCTGATAGAGGATCGCCCACCAATATTCGCTTCTTGGGGAACGCCCCTGAAAGTCAAATGTCCGTTTGTAGAACAGCTTAATCGCCTGAAAAAAACCGACTGATTGCATCACTCTGTTCCCCCGCCGAACTTTTGCGTCCACTCTGCAATATCATCGGCCTCGATCTTGGCAAATAACACCTCGGGCGCGCGGATGGGTAAACCGACAGGCAAGCCGTTTTCCCATCCGTCAAAATCCCAGCTACGGTGATCGTCTGGAATGCCGAGTGCGTCCAAAATGTTGGCGGCCGCGCGCGGTATGACAGGCTGGGCAATAATCCCGAACAGCGCCGCCAGGTTTAGCCCCATCCGCACGCCGACCGCCGCCTGGTCTTTATCCGTTTTATAATGCGTCCAAGGTGCTGCGCGGGTGAGATATTCATTGCCTGCCGCCCAAATGGCCCGCATTTCCGCCAGACCTTTTCGGAATTCACGATTATTGAGATGTTCAACCATTTGCGGCAGACGGCTTGAGACCTCTTCTAATACCCAGGCTTCATCGTCCCCGGCCTCACCGCCTTCCGGCACCTGCCCGTCAAACTTTGACACGGTATATTTCGTGATCCGGTTGACGAAATTGCCAAGCACATTGGCCAAGTCTGAATTGACGCTGCTTTGAAATTCTTCCCAGGTGAAGGCGGCGTCAGAACTTTCGGGCGCATTGGCCATAAGGTGCCAGCGCCAGCAATCGGACGGCGCAATATCAATCGCCTGATCCATGAACACGCCGCGCTTTTGGCTGGTTGAAAACTTGCCGCCATACCACGTCACCCAGTTAAAGGCCTTTAGCGTATCGACCCGCTTCCAAGGTTCGCCAGAGCCCATTAGCGTGGTCGGGAACGACAATGTGTGGAAGGCGACGTTATCTTTTCCCATAAATTGCACATAGGTCACATCATCGGCCCCTTTGTCCGTGCGCCACCAGCCTTGCCAATCTTCGCCTTTCGCCTCCGCCCAATCCTGCGTTGCGCCGATATAAGCGATCGGGGCATCGAACCAGACATAATAGACTTTGCCTTCAAACCCCGGGCGCGGATTGCCATCAACATCGACAACCGGAATCCCCCAATCCAGATCGCGCGTAATCGACCGGTCACGCAAGCCTTCATCCAACCATTTCAAAGCAATGGATGTGGCGAGCGGTGGCCAACTGGTCTGTGATTTGACCCATTGGCGCAGATCATTGCTTAGAGCAGACTGCTTCAAATATAGGTGTTCGGTTTCGCGGATTTCGACGTCACGCGAACCCGAGACCGCGCTGTAAGGATCGATAAGATCAATGGGATCTAACAGCTTCCCACAATTATCGCACTGATCGCCGCGGGCTTTTTCGAACCCACAATTCGGACAGGTTCCCTCAACGTAGCGATCCGGTAGATAGCGCCCATCTGCGTTGGAATAAACTTGCTTCGATGTCCGCGCTTCGATCAATCCATTGCGTTCAAGAATAGCGGAAAACTGCTGTGTTAGTTTCGCCGTCGCTTCCCCCGACGACCGGCCAAACCAATCATAAGACAGATCGAACTGCGCGCCTGCTGCGGCCTGCTTTTCATGCATCACAGCGCAATACTCTGCCACAGGCAGGCCTGCTTCTTGTGCGGCTAATTCCGCCGGTGTGCCATGCTCATCCGTCGCGCAGATATAAAGCACGTCATGACCTTGCAGGCGCTGCACCCGCGCATAAACATCGGCGGGCAGCATGGACCCCGCCAAATTGCCCATATGTTTGATGCCATTAATATAGGGCAGCGCCGATGTAATCAGGATGCGTTGTTTATCCGGTAAGGCCATGTTGCGCGCTCTAGGCAGGCTCGGACTAAAGAACAAGCTATGCCGTCATTTCTTGTAAGAAAAAAGCGATCACCAAACGATCATCGCGGCCGAGTTCAGCCCCGATAGAAACAACCCCATAGAGATAAGAACCGCATTATACCCCCCGTGAAAACAGATCGCTGTCACCAAACCGAAGCGCAGACGCACATACCCTAAAACAAGACCCACAAACATTTGTGGCGTCACCGCTAACATGAGAAGCGGCGTTGTTATCCCACCTTGATAATTGGCGAGATGAAGCAATCCGAATAAAATGGCTGTCCCCCAAAAGATAAAAGGGAAAAGCTGTTCTCGCGCATGGATAAAGGCCCCTTCATCCAAGGTTCGCGCACGGCGGCAGACTGTGAGCGTCAGAAAAATCAAAACACTGGCCACGGCTAAGCCCGTTGTCGCCCCTACCCCACTTCCCAACAGACTCAGCAAGGCCAAGCCGCTAGCGAGTATCGGGAACCCCAAAAGGGCCGTTCGACGTCCCCCCAGCCAGCTTCTAAAAATGATTTCCTCGAACAGGGGCGCCAGCACGATCGCCACCAAAATTAGACGCGCCGGATTCATATCCAAAAGGGCGTCGTTTGAATTGGACGGCATCTCCCCGTCCATACTCGACAAAATGATTGGCCAGACTAGGCCCGACAAAATGATCACGCCTAGGACTGTCATGCCAAAAAGGGCCAGCAAATGCGCTAAGCCAGCCGCATCAATCGACGTACGCGTTTCTCGAAACCGGGGGCGCGCAAGAAAACGTGCCACCCCGGCTATGGTCATTGCTTCGGGCCCTGATTTCGGGGTCTTGAGATGCCATTCACTCACAAGACTGCGCTATGGCTGAGAAAGCCGCAAGGCAAGTGCAGAGCGCGGCTTGCACAAACGTCCGCACGGGACTATGTGCGCTCTCACCACTGATCTGCCCCTATAGCTCAGCTGGTAGAGCACCTGATTTGTAATCAGGGGGTCCGCGGT
>CAZSUW010000023.1:0-32747 GCA_964610115.1 uncultured Algimonas sp. | reverse complement strand
TTCGTTGGCAATAACACGCTCTCGGGCTTCTTCCCCGGCTCCCGCGAGCTGAGCATTGAGGCCGTGGACGCGCCCGCGCTCAACGCCTTCTTTGATGACGTTGACTATATTGGTGCCTTTGGCCCGGATGAGACCGAAACAGATAACTGGGCCACAGGGTGGACGCAGGACCTATTCGACGGCTCGACAGGGTGTCCAGCGGGCACGGAAGACGCTGGCCGCTCGGTCGCGGGTGAACCACTTTGTAACGTCTCTGGCGTGATCACAGACCCGCTTCGTCTGACGCGTGGCAATATTTACCGTATTCAAGGCCGCGTCGACATTGGTGTCGATGTCGGGGCTGATGGCACAGCCGCCGGGGGTGACGCCAGCGAGCTGGTTATCGAACAAGGCGTGACCCTGTTTGGTGACAGCGGCGCAGACTATATCGTTGTCAATCGCGGCAGCCAGATCTTCGCCAACGGCACACGCGCCAACCCGGTCATTATGAGCAGCTTGAACGATGTCACAGAAGCCGGCGGCGATCGTGAGAACGCGATCGGCGAATGGGGTGGCCTGGTCATTCTCGGCGACGCGCCGATCAACCGCTGTAATGTGGTCGGTGCGACTGGCGGCACGACAGACTGTGAAAACGCGATTGAAGGGGTGACCGAACCCGACGCGCTTTATGGCGGTGCAGACGCGGCAGACAGTTCTGGTTCCCTGACATTCCTGCAAGTCAAATATGCCGGTTTCGAGGTCGCGCCAGATGTGGAGCTGAACGGTATCACACTCGGCGGTGTCGGTGCGGGTACGACGATTGAACACGTCCAAGTCCACAATAACTCGGATGACGGGATCGAATTCTTCGGCGGGAACGCCAATGCCAAATATATCGTCCTGACCGGCAATGATGACGAGCAGCTGGACACGGATAATGGCTATCAAGGGAACGTCCAGTTCATGATCGCGATCCAACGCGGCGGTGACAGCTCTGACAATGGTATCGAAGCGTCATCTGTGGCGCCGAATGTCGGGCCGTTCTCTGACGCGACGATCACCAACTTCACCATGGTGGCGGCGGACAATACCGACTCCAACGGTATCCGCCTTAACACTGGGACGCGCGGTACGTACCTCAACGGCATCATCGTCGATGGCAATGACTGCCTCGACTATGAAGACGATGCCGGTGACGGCGTCCAAGGCTTCACTGAAGGTGTCGATCCGACATTTAAGTCCATGCTGTTCGATTGTGCAGGCGGATTACTCGAAACGGGTGGCGATTCTAACACAGTAACAGGCCAAGCGGCGGTCGATGCGGATGCCAATAACACAGAAGCGACCAATACGCTGACGGCAACCTTCATCAATGGTGCGACCGAGAACGCGGTGACCGCGGCGGACCTGCCGGACGATCCCTTCTTTGACGATGTCGACTATATCGGTGCCGTCGAAAATGCGGCTGACACATGGTGGCAGGGTTGGACCTGTGGCCTAGAGGACAGCACGCCTTGCTAGACACACATTCACAGCCCCGGCGCTGCTGCGCTGTGGCCGTCAATTTTCCTACCGCGACAGTCATCGTGACGGTCGCGGTTTTTCCATAACGGACCTTTCGGGACATCAAACACTATGACCCATAATTTCTCTTTCAAAGCTGGGCTCGCTCTCTCTGCGGCGGCATTCTGCTTCGCGACGCCGGTTATGGCGCAAGATGCAGATGTGCAAGCGCCACCGAATACCGATACGATCACCCCTGCGGCTCCGACGCCGCAAACCCCCGAAGACGAAGTGATCGTTGTCGGTCGGTTTATCCCAACGCCTCAGCGTGCGACGTCCCAAGTCGCCTCTTTCCTGCAGCCCGAAGACTTGGTCCGCCAAGGCGATAGCAATGCGGCCCTCGCCCTGACACGGGTCAGCGGCATCAGCGTTGTTGGCGGCAAGTTCGCCTATGTTCGCGGTCTGGGCGACCGCTATAGCTCCGCGCTCCTCAATGGCTCGCCGCTACCCAGCCCGCAACCTTTGCGCCGGACAGTGCCGCTTGATCTGTTTCCGTCTAGCGTGTTGAACAATATTGCCGTGCAGAAAACCTATTCGCCCAACTATCCGGGTGAATTTGGCGGCGGCGTGATTGATCTGCGGACGCTACGCTCTCCCGTTGATGATTTTTTCAACGTAAAAGTCGGTGCGTCCTATAATTCGGTCAGCACGTTTGAGCCCGCCATTTTCGTCCGCGGCGGAGATCGTGATATTTTTGGCTTTGATGATGGTATCCGTGATATTCCCGACCCGCTGCAAGGTGTTCTCAGCCGCGGCGAAAGCCTTGGTGATCAACCTGACACGGATCTGGAGCTGATTGGTCAGCTTTTATCGGACCCGAACCTCACCGTCATTCAAGGTTATGATAATGAAGACGTCCATCCCGACTTTAGCGGTTCAATCGATGTGGGCCGGATCATTCCGACCTCTTTTGGTGAGTTGGGTTTTGTTGGGACCCTGGGCTTTGAAAACGGCTACACAACGCGTGAAGCCATACGGCAAGTCCAAGCCAATGGCAGTGTTGAAGATCAGCTGACATCTTTTGAAACCAGCTATCAAGCCACTTTGAACGCTCTCGGCTCGCTCACGCTGACCCTCGATAGCGGCGATTCTGTTCAGGGCACGCTTTTTTGGGTGCATGACACGACCAAAGAAGCGCAGATCGACGAAGGCACGACCTTCTCAGAACCGGACGGGATTTTCGTTGAAAAAAGCGGCTGGTTTGAGCGAGAGCTGTTTTTCTCGCAGCTCAATGGCGAGCATGAGATCGGCGACATTACAGCAAACTGGCGGGGCTCATTCTCAAAAGCCACGCGCGACGCGCCGTTTGAGCGCGAAGTCGAACGCCAGCTTCAGCCAAGTGGCGATCTGCTCTTCCCGGGAAATAATGCCCACCGCATCGGCTTTTCGTTCGTAGAGGACGAAATTTATAGTGGCGGCCTTGATCTGTCTTACCCGCTTGATTTCGATAATGGCTGGGTTGTCGAACTGTCCGGTGGTGTTGATTACGCACAAACGGATCGGACGTTCACAGATTTGAACCTGCAATATGCGGCACTGACACAGCTTGATCCGCAAGTCGCGGCGGCGCGTGTCGATGTCTTGTTCTCGCCTCAAACGATTGGGACGCTGTTTGATATTACAGAAGTGCCGCCGCGTCCGTCTGATAATTATCTCGGTGATCTGCAAACGCTTGGCCTCTACGCTATGGCCGATGTGGATTTCTCGCCGGAAGTGCGGGTCGACTTCGGCGTGCGATATGAGGATTCTGATCTGGTCGTGCAGACGCTTGACCGGTTTAGTAATCCGGGCGTGGGCTCTCAGATTAAGGAAGACTATCTGCTGCCCTCTGTGGCCTTTACGTGGAATTTTGCGGAAAGTACGCAGCTGCGTCTGGGTTATTCCGATACGATTGCGCGTCCGCAATTCCGCGAATTGGCGCTCTCCCGCTTCCTCGATCCCGGGACGGAGCGCACCTTCCAGGGTAACCCGAACCTTGTGGATTCACAGTTCACCAATTTGGATGCCAAGCTGGAGCGCTATTTCGGCCGCAACCAATTCCTGACATTGGGTCTGTTCTATAAAGACATCACCAACCCGATCGAAGAGGCGACATTCGAGACTTCGGCCAATGTGTTCGAAACCTCATTTATCAATGCGCCGTCCGCGGAGCTGTTCGGCGTGGAAGCAGAATTCCGCACGAATTTCGCTATGCCGTTTGACGGGGCGTTTTTTGAAGATCGGGATTGGTTCTTTACCGTCAACTATACCTATACGGACGCGACGGTGAACGCGACGGCGGATGATATTATCTTCCAAGCCAATGACCGTCCGGCTGAGGGCGATACAGGCACGTCGGGTGATCTCTTCGGCATTGATGGCCAGCCTCTGCAAGGCACGCCGGAAAACATCCTGAATACGCAATTCGGCTATGAAACTGAAAACAGCCAGCTCACTCTGCTGCTCGGTTGGGTGGATGAACGGGTTAGCCGTCGCGGCCTACGCGGTCTGTCCGTTGTGCCGGATGTGATCGAGGATCCGGGTGTGCAGCTCGATCTGGTTTATCGTCGCAGCTTTGACATCAGGTCCAAAGAATTCAATTTCGGCCTGTCCGCACGCAATCTGCTGGATGAGGATTTCGAAGAATTCCAGACGAGTGAGGATGCGGGCCGGACAGAGTTCAACACGTATCAACGGGGCCGGACGATTTCTGCGTCCCTGTCGACGAGCTTCTAGTCGGCCGCGACGAGCGAAAAATAAAGCCCGCGACGCCAAATGCGTCGCGGGCTTTTTTGTGCTGTGAAAGCGTCCCGTACGGCTGAGAAGACTCGAACTTCCACGCCTCTCGGCACCAGAACCTAAATCTGGCGTGTCTACCAATTCCACCACAGCCGCACGGGTGAAGCGCCCCAATGATAGGAAGTCTGTGTCAGGTCAAGAGGCTCCCCGCAGCTTGAACAGCTAAGAGGCCCTTGACGTCCGCTTCGCGGTCTCGCTCAACTCCGCTTCGCGGTCACCCTTAACTCCGCTTCGCGGTCATGGGCGCACGGTTCAGGCTCCACCAACGGGCGATCAAGCCAGAGGCGATATTGGCGATGGCCACACCGGCAAAGGCACCCACCAAACCATAGAGGGTCGTGCCAATGGCTACACCCGGCGCATAGAGCACAAAGCTACGAATGATCGTGAAGCTCAGGCCATAAAACGGGCGACCCAACGCGTTAAATCCGGCGGCGCTGACAAACACAAAACCATAGGCGAAAATCGTGATCGGCACGATATAGAAGTAAGGCCTCGCCATGGCGATCAGCTCTGGATCGTTTGAGAAGAGGCCCAGAAGCGGCTCGCCGAAAAAGAGCAGGACACCAGCCATCAAAGTGCTCCAGATAAAGCAAATCTTATAGCAAACTTTGAATGTCTCCCGCACCCGGTCGGTCAGACCCGCGCCGCCATTCTGCCCCGTCACCGCGCCAATACAGGCCGAAAGCGCATAGAGTAATCCGACGGAAAAAAGCTCTAAGCGGGAGGCGAGCGTAAAGGCGGCCAGTCCCGTTTCTGACGTCAGGCGCACAATCGCAACTGTCGCCGCAAACGTACCAATTGGCACGATGACATTCGTTCCCATGGCGGGAACGCCGACGGCGGCAATCGTGGCCCAAGCATTGCGAAGGGTTGAAAGTCGAAGGTGTTTAAAGTCGATCGCCCGCCGCACAAATTGCACCAGATAAAGCCCGTAAATCGCGGCAATCGAATTGCCAATGACCGTCGCCAGAGCGGCCCCGGCCACTTCCATTCTTGGAAATGGCCCAATGCCAAAAATCAAAAACGGGTTGATGATGATGTTCAGGACTGCGCCTAAAATCATAATAGAGGACGGCAGTAAGGCTTCACCATGGGCGCGTAGCGTATTGTTGCACATCATGGAGACACCGGTGATTACAAGGCCGGGCAGGCTGATCAAAAGGTAAGACATGGCTTGACGCCCGACTTCGGGATCAGGGTCCATGATCGTGTTCACGATGAAAGGCGAAATCGCGATCAAGAGTGAGACCAAGACCGTCATCACCAGTAGGGCGAACAGGATCGCCGCGGCGGCGTGGCGACGCGCGCGGTCTCCTTCGCCTTGACCCAAAGCGCGACTAATCGCGGAACTCGTCCCAGCGCCCAGCCCGATATTGGCGCTATTGCCCATAAAGGTCAGCGGGAAGGCAATACCCAAAGCGGCGAGGGCGAACGTCCCGGCCTGCGGATTGTCTTCGCCGCCCAGATTGCCCAGAAAAAAACTATCAACCAGTCCCGTACTGATCAGCGCGATCACGGCCAGGCTAAACGGGCCTAACATGCGCAAAATATGCCCTTGGACAGAGCCTTGGGTCAGATCAACTTTTGCACTGCCCGTTGGACGGGGGGCCTCACCGACGGGGGCCGGGATTGGGGTGACGGTTTCGGCGTCAGATGTGGGGCGCTCGCTCACCCAGCGCTCCTGCCCCGCATGGCTCGCTTTGGAAAGATCAAATGCATGTTGTTATGGGTGCGATGCGAGGAAAAGCAGGCGTCAAGCCGTGCAGGTTCAACTTTCAAACCGATAGCGTTTGCGAACACCACTGGCCGCGACCGGTTTTCCATCAACGGTTTTTGGATAAAATCGGGTGCGCATAGCCGCGCGCTCGGCCGCTCGGATAAAGTCTCGCTCATAGCGCTCGGCTTCAACGCTGACGACTTCTGTCATGGCAACGCGACCCCGCTCATCAATATTCAGCGAGAGGGTCACAACAGCTTCGACCCCGCGCCGTTCGGCATTGCGTGGATATCGCGGTTTGACAGAGCGGCGCTCGCGGGCGGGAACAATCTCGGCGACCGGCTGGACGGGGCGGGGCGCAGGCGTAGGCGTCGGTCTCACGATAATAGGCGGAGGGGAGAATACGGGTCTCGGCCCACCCGCTAATTGCGTGTCGGGTACGTTAGACGGAAAGGGCGATGGCCCGTCAGGCAGGGACCGGTCGGGTTTGACGGCATCTTCAGGGGCGGTTTCGACCTCAGTGCGCAGGGCTTTGATCTCTGCATCCCGCCCGCCGAGAAACCGTCCCCATGTCTGCTGAAAGCGATCAAGAGCGGCCAGCTTTTCGTCTTGGGTCAAGCCGGGATCATAAGCCGAACTGACTGTTGCCTGCCAGGCCCGGGATTCCGCATCGTCCAACACATAAAGCTGGGCTTGGGCGGCGGGCGCGCGCGGATTTTCAGGGTTCTGATTAAGAAAATCACGCAGGCGCGCGCGGCGCAAAGCAGGGTCTGTCTCACCGATCGCTTGCAGATAAGCCGCGCGGGCCTGCGGCTCGGCTTGCAATGGGTCGCCGGGCTCTAGCGACGTGCCGGGCCGGAACCAGAAGGCGAGCGCAATAATCGCCGCCGTTCCGGCCACGACCACAGCAAGCGGCCATAAGCGCCCGGACGTCTGCGCGGTCTCGTCATCGTTTTCGAGAGGTATGTCATCGACGGATTGGTACATTTACACAGCCCTTATAGACGATAAGCGACGGCGCGGTATAGACAGGATGCACTGAAGGGCTAACAGGCTGTCTATGTCTGCTCTTGTGCCCGTTAATGCCCAATCTCATGTCGTCTTGGTTGATGGATCAGCCTATATTTTCCGCGCCTTTCACGCCCTCCCGCCCCTGACCCGACGGAGTGATGGTCTGCCGATTGGGGCGGTGGCAGGCTTTTGCAACATGTTGTTCAAAATGCTCAAAGACCAGAAGGATGAAAACCGCCCGACGCATTTCGCGGTGATTTTCGATGCCTCAGAAGAGACGTTCCGTAAGAAAATCTACCCGGACTATAAGGCCAATCGCGGCGCGCCGCCCGAAGAATTGGTCCCACAATTTCCGCTCACGCGCGATGCAACACGCGCTTTCGGTGCGCCGTCAATTGAAATGGATGGCTATGAAGCCGATGATCTGATTGCGACCTATGCGCGCCAAGCCGAAGAAAAAGGCGCGCGGGTAACAATTCTAAGCTCTGACAAAGATCTGATGCAGCTCGTGAGCGATAAGGTATCAATGCTCGACCCGATGAAAAGCAAACATATTGGTCCCAAAGAGGTGGAAGAGAAGTTCGGACTAGGGCCGGAACATGTGATCGATATTCAAGCGTTGGCGGGGGACAGTACCGATAACGTCCCCGGCGTGCCTGGGATTGGGGTGAAGACGGCGGCGCTTTTGCTGGGCGAATATGGCGACCTTGAAACCCTGCTGGAACGCGCGGGCGAGATTAAACAAAAAGGTCGCCGGGAGAAGTTACTGGAAAATGCCGATCTGGCGCGGATTTCCAAACAGCTCGTGACCCTGAAAGCCGATGTTGAGGTTGAGGTTGAATTAGAAGAAATGGGCGTGACCGATCCCGATGTGGATCAGCTTTTCGACTTCCTCGAAGAGATGGGTTTCCGAACACTGACAGCGCGCGTGCGTGAGGCACTTGGCGCGGGTGTAGGCGACGGCATCCGTGCCGATGATACGAAGCCAGACTTCGAACCGCCTTCCACGCGTCTTTCCTATCCGAACGTCACCTTCGACCCCACGAAATATGAATGTGTGCAGAGCGAAGACCGGCTCGCCCACTGGATCGCCCGCGCCTTTGAAACGGGTGTAGTCGCGGTGGATCTGGAAACCGATAGTCTGGATTCCCGCGCGGCAAATCTGGTCGGCGTCTGTCTGGCGGTTGATGATAATGAAGCCTGCTACGTCCCGCTCGGTCATAAGGGCGAAGGCGACATGTTTGGCGGCGGCGCGCCGGAACAGATTGATATGGACCGCGCGCTCGGCATGCTACGCCCGATGTTGACCGATCTGGCGGTGATGAAGGTGGGCCAGAATTTTAAATATGATTTGGGCGTTTTGTTGCGCCACGACATTCGCCCCGCGCCCTATGATGACACCATGCTGATTTCCTACGCGCAGTCCAACGGGCTGAACGGGCACGGCATGGACACGCTGTCCGAAACCCATTTCGGCCATAGCCCCGTCCCGTTCAAAGAGATTGCAGGCACGGGGAAATCCCAGAAGACCTTTGACCAAATCGGCCTTGAAGACGCCACCCGCTACGCGGCTGAAGACGCAGACGTGACGCTGCGTCTCTGGAAATTCCTCAAGCCCAAACTTGCCGCGGCGAACGTGACGCGCGTTTATGAAGATATAGATCGCGGTATGCCGGCTGTCGTCGCGACCATGGAAAACGAAGGCATTAAGGTCGACCGGGCAGAGCTCTCCCGGCTGTCCTCCATGTTCGAACAAAAGCTCGCCATGTATGAAGCGGAAGCCCACGAGATAGCGGGTGAGCCGTTCAATGTCGGAAGCCCCAAACAGGTCGGTGAGGTTCTGTTCGACAAGATGGGCTTGCCGGGCGGGAAGAAAACGAAGTCCGGCGCGTGGCAGACAGGCGTGGATATTCTCGAAGACCTGGCGGCTGAGGGACAAGCCTTGCCGCGCGCAATCCTCAACTGGCGGCAATTTTCTAAGCTGAAGTCGACCTATACAGACGCGCTGCAAAAGCAGATCAATCCGGACACGGACCGCGTGCATACCAGCTTCCAGATCGCGGCGACCACAACAGGACGGCTCAGCTCCTCTGATCCGAACCTGCAAAATATCCCGATCCGCACCGAAGAAGGCCGGAAAATCCGAGATGCATTCATTGCGGAAAAAGGTCATCTATTGGTCGCCGCTGATTATAGCCAGATCGAGCTGCGCCTGCTGGCCCATATGGCGGACTTGCCGACGATGAAGCAGGCCTTTGCCGACGGCGCCGACATTCACGCCATCACGGCGAGCGAGATGTTCGGCGTCGCCCTAGCTGACATGACGCCCGACGTTCGCCGTCAGGCCAAAGCGATCAACTTCGGCATTATTTACGGCATTAGCGCTTTTGGCCTGGCGAATAATACGGGCGTCGATCGGTCGACAGCGGCGGAGTATATCAAGACCTATTTCGAAAAATTCCCCGGCATTCGCGACTTTATGGACGCGACGAAGGCAGAGGCCAAAGAGCGTGGCTATGTCACCACGCTATTTGGACGCAAATGCCATATTACAGGTATTCGTGACCGCAATCCCGCGCGTCGTGCTTTCGCGGAACGCCAAGCCATTAATGCCCCGATCCAAGGCACGGCGGCGGACATTATGCGCCGCGCTATGGTCAAAATGCCGGAGGCGATTGCGGCCGTGGAGGGCGCGCGCATGCTCCTGCAAGTGCATGATGAACTGGTTTTCGAAGTCCCTGAAGGTCAGCAAGACGCCCTGATCGGGATCGTCAAAAACGTGATGGAACACGCCCATGAACCGGCGGTCCAGCTAAGCGTGCCGATCGATGTCGAGGCGCAGGCGGCCCAAAACTGGAATGACGCGCATTAACGCATTCCTCTAGGATTTGGCGGCGGCCAATCCGTCGAGAATCAGTTGTTGCGCCGTGTCGAGGCCTTTCCAGCCGAGCACTTTGACCCATTTGTCGGCTTCGAGATCTTTATAGTGGTCGAAGAAGTGGGGAATGCGATCTTGCAGCACTTGGGGCAGGTCGCGATAAGTTTTGATCTGATCATAATAAGGCGTCAGCTTGGAATGCGGCACGGCAACGATTTTTTCGTCTATGCCGGCTTCGTCTTCCATCATGAGCACGCCAACCGGTCGCGCCCGAACGACCGCGCCTGGCATTAGGGCGCGCTGGCCAACAACTAATACATCTGTCGGATCGCCATCATTGGACAGCGTATGCGGGATGAAGCCGTAATTACAGGGATAGCGCATGGCGGTGTAAAGGAAGCGGTCCACGAACATCGCGCCGGACGCTTTGTCCAGTTCATATTTAATCGGCTCGCCGCCCAAGGGGACTTCGATAATGACGTTGATGTCGTCGGGCGGGTTTTCACCAGCTTTGATCGCAGAAAGGTTCATGGGGCACGGTCCGGCAAAAGAGGGCGCATTACAACGCTTCGTTGCGGCCAATAGGGGCCTTGATCTGGCCCGGCAAGGATCAAGTGAAGCCAGACCTGCATCCCGTGCCGCGACGCATAAAAGCCAGTCAAACGGGTAAAGTAGTAGGCTCAAGGCAAGCTTAGTGCAGGACGGCCCACGCCCCGCTGGTAATCATAACCGTGCCAATGATGACGTTGAAAATCTTCGCAGCGCGCAGGGAGGCGAGTTTTGCGCGAATCCAGCGGGCAAATACGGCGTAAAGGGCAAGGCCTTGCAGTTCGAGCCAGGTGACTGTCACCAGCATGATCCCAAATTGGGTGAGGATTGGCTTATCAGTATCGAAGAAAAGCGGAAGCAGCATGCCAAAATAAACGAGAGGGAGGGGAGAGCTGATCTGTAAGGCGACGCCTTTAAAATAGAGTCCAGCTCGTTTGGGTGCGTCATCTGATGAGACGCTCATATCGGGAGGTGGGCCGAAAATCGTCGAAAGGCCCAGGTAGAGGATTACAAGTAACCCCAAAACCTTCAGGCCAAGTTGGACATTCGGAAAGGCGGAGAGCAAGGCGGCTGTGCCACTAGCGGCTAGAACCAGCCACAGCACATTGGCCGATGCAATACCGAAAGCCGGTAACATGGCGGGCCGAAAGCCATAGCGAAACGAACTGGCCATGACGAGCATAACCGCCGGTCCCGGGGTCAACCCGCCGACAGCGAAGAGGACAACCAGGCTGATCCAAGTGGCGAGGTCCAAGTCGGTGTCCTTTGTTGAATGCCAAGCGTCTGCTGAGATGGCGCGGTAAAAAGCGTGAAAAGCGCTGGCCTGCTAGCAATCTCATGCCTATCTGTCACCGCTGTGAGTGACCTGCCTGATGATATGCCAGACGCGCCTTCGGCTGAGGCCCCTTTGCAGGGCGTGCTGGCCCATGTCTTGTTTGAAATGAATGGGCAGGACAGCAATCTCCGCGACATTGTCATCAGTCTCGGCCACCGCGCCTTTGGACCGGTCATGGTGTTGTGCGGCCTGTTTCTGATGACTCCGCTCGGCGCGCTGCCCGGTGTGCCGGGGGCCTTCGGGCTGATCAATATTGCCTTTGCGGTGCAACTCTTACTGCGTCGGCCTTACCCTTGGGTGCCGGATGTGCTGGCAAAGGTCAAAGTGCCCAATAAGCGCGTTGAAACCGTCCATAACAAGGTCGCGCCATGGCTCGCCAAAATTGATAATCTCATTGGCCCGCGCCTTGCCTTTGCAACGCAAGGGCCCATGCTGGTCCTCGCGGCCCTGGTGTCGATTTTGCTGTCCGCTGCCATGATCCCGCTCGGCTTGATCCCGTTTGGGGTGGTGCCGGTCGCGTTTATTTTAGGGGTGATGGGTTTGGCGCTGATTGCGCGGGACGGTGTACTGATGGTGTTCGCCCTGATCGTCTCAATCGGTATTTTCACTTGGGTCGGGACGCTCATTCTCTAGCCGCGCGATTAATGTCGCCAGTTTTGGATCATGCCGAACGGATAAAGTTTCGGCCTGTTTCAGCAAAAGACGGGCGAGCTCTTTATCTCCGCGAGACAAGGCGCTGGCTCCGGCTTGGCGTAAGAACGGTGCGGCCTCCCCTGCGCTCATCCCCTCCAGCCCGCTCATGTAATCACCCCGCATCAGGGCGCAAAGCCGCTGGTGGCGTTGAAAGTTCAGATCGACTGGGTCTGCGGCCACGGCGCGGTCAAAGGCATGCTGCGCTAAACGCAACGCACCCTGGCGTAAAAAACTCAGCCCGATATTGGTTTCAGCCAATCCCGGCCGCTGATACGGGGCGGCGTCTTGAAAGGCTTTTCGGGCCGCTTCGCCATGTCCCTGATCATCTAACCACCGGCCGAGCGCATTGAGTAGACGCGGATCGCGTGTTTTCGCAAACCCCTCCCGTAAATGTTCGTCAGGTTGATCCAAATGACCCCGGGCCAGATCAATGCGTAGGCGCAAAGAGAGCTGCGTTTGGTCCTGAGAGGACACAGGACTTAGTGCCTCATAAGCGGCGTCAGCGCGCCCCATTGCAAGCAAGGTTTCGGCCAAACCTTCGCGCGCTTTTCCCTGATCAGGATCGAGGTGGAGCACGGCGCGATAGGCCGCCGCGGCGGCCGCCCAGTCGCCTTGGGCGCGAGCTGCGTCAGCTTTGCTAAGTTGCATCATTGCCGCAAACGGCGCGTCTGCAGCGGGTTGCAAAGATCGCACTTCTGGACTGAGCGTCGAGGAGACCGCTTCTGGATCGGGGGCATTGGCGGCGATCAATCCGAATGCTAATAGTGTGACAAGGCCCCTCATGTCAGACCGGCTGCGATGCGGATACCGGCGGGCAGCAAAAGCATGATGATGATCGTCGGGAAGATGAAAAGGATGAGCGGTACCGTGAGTTTTGCGGCCAAAGCGAGCGCTTTTTCTTCCGCTTTCATCATGCGCTTGTGACGCATATCCTCAGAAAAAGTCCGTAAGGCCGCACCAATGGAGCTACCCATTTCTTCGGCCTGTTTCAGCATGACGGCGAGGGCTTTGGCTTCTTCCAGTTCAATGCGTTCGGCAAAATTCATCAGCGCCTCATTGCGCTCGCGACCCGCGCGCAGTTCCAAGTTCATGATTTCCAGATTGGTTTTCAAGACGGGATAGCGACGCCCGATTTCGTGGCTCACCCGGATCAGCGCGGCATCCATGGCCAATCCCGCTTCAATACACGCCACCAGCAAGTCCATCATGTCGGGAAAGCCTTGGCGGCATTGATCGGTGCGGCGTCCTTTTTTCCAATTTATGAAACTGGTCGGTGCAATAAGGCCAATGATTGTCACAATGACCGCCAAATAGATCGTTTTATCAAATCCGATTTTGGAATGGAGCGGTCCCCAGAAGAGGAGGACGAGCGTGACGGGCGCTATCAGGCTGACCAGCCTTGCGCCCAGAAACGTTTTGACCGCATTCGGGTCATAATACCCCGCTTGGGCGAGCCAGAACCGCAAGCGCGAGATTTCGTCTGCATCCGGCAAAGTGAGGTGATTGCCGAGCTGTGTCATCAGATTTTGGCGTGCGCGCCGTTGCTGACCCGCCGTTATGCCGTCTGATAGGTCCACGCCGCCCCCTGCCGCCAAACGCCGCGCGACGCGCCTGTCCGCGCGGATCGCGCTATGGGCGGCGATAAAGGCCAGCCAGAGCGCGATGCCTAAGAACAGAAGGGCGGTGAAAATCACAAAGCCGGATGTGTAGGACAAACTCATTGCGGGCTCAGATCTTGAAGTTGATCATTTTGCGCATGACAAGATTGCCAATACCCATCCAGATGACCACGCCGATCAGGACCGGCATGACAAGGGGATTGCCCCAGACCTCGCCGTAAAATTCGGGCGAAAGGGTTTGGATCGCTAGGAACAGCAGGAGCGGGGCGGCGTTCAAAATCATCGCACTCATGCGTCCTTCGGCAGAGGCGGCTTTAATCTTTAGGCGCATTTTCTGGCGCGCGCGGATCGTGCTGGCATTAGCGCGGAGCAGCTCGGCCAGATTGCCGCCCGTGCGTTCCTGCAAACGGACCATGGCGGCGAAAAGTTCAAAGTCTTCATGGCCGACACGTTCGGCCATGCGTTGGACGGCCGCACCTGTGGCGGAGCCAAAGCTGATTTCATCAGACGCCATGCCGAATTCTGTACCGATGGGATCCGGCATTTCCCGCCCGACTAGCGCCATAGCCACCGGTACAGGATGTCCCGCGCCCAAGGACCGAACAACCACATCAATGGCTTCCGGGAGTTGGCTAACCGCTTTTTTACGGCGACGTCCGACCAGAAATTTCAGGACGAGCAAGGGGAGGCTGGCCCCTATCGCCAAGCCTGGCAACGCGGCCCAAAGCGCACCCATTTTCCAAATGAACAGGCCTGCCATGATCATTGCGCTCCAAAACATGGCGACGTAAATCCAGATCGCCCCAAACCGCAGACCACTTTGAACGACCATTTCTCCAATGCCGCGATGGAAGCGGGCGATTTGGCCGAACCGGTCGAGGCCGCGGGATTTGCGCAACTCCGCCAGTAATGAGGTCGGTGTTTCGTCCTTGGCGAGCGCCCGCAAGCGGTGATTGGCCTCTCGGATCATACGATTCGCATATTTTCCGGCACCAGAGAGGGCTTGCAACAACATGAAACCGGCGCAAAAAATCAGCGCATAGACGATCCATTCAGTAGACGGATGTTCAAGCAGGCCAGTCATTAACCCAACCGGTCCTTAAGTGTTTTTTCCGAGACAGGTCCCGGCTGAATAACACGCGGCTCAAAAATACCCTCTTCAAGGGGGATAGAGCGAGTAAGGATTTCGTCCAGGCATTTCGGCCGAATACCGGTCGCGCGAAACTCGCCAATGACCTCATGCTCAGGCCCAGTACCCGTGCGGGTATAGTTGAAGATTTCCTGCATCTGGATGATTGCGCCTTCCATGCCGGTGACTTCGGCGACCGACGTGATCTTGCGCTGACCATCGGACAGGCGGGAGGCTTGAACGATAATCCCAACGGCGCTCGCGATCTGTCCCGCAACAGCTTCGGGCGTGATTTTCATATCGCCCATAGCCACCATTTGTTCCAACCGGGTGAGGGCGTCGCGCGGCGTGTTGGCGTGCAGCGTCGCCATCGAGCCTTCATGGCCCGTATTCATGGCCTGCAACATATCAAACGCTTCTTCGCCGCGAACTTCGCCCAAGATGATCCGTTCCGGGCGCATACGCAGCGCGTTCTTGACCAGTTCGCGCTGACGAATTTCGCCTTTGCCTTCAATATTAGGCGGGCGCGTTTCCATCCGCGCCACATGGGGCTGTTGCAGTTGCAGCTCGGCGGCGTCTTCAATCGTGATCAACCGCTCTTTGTGAGAGATAGATTGCGAGAGCGCATTGAGCAGCGTGGTCTTACCCGATCCTGTCCCGCCGGATATAAGGATCGTGACACGCGCTTTACACGCCGCCCAAAGAAATTGCGCCACGCAATCGGGCAAGGCCTTGAACGCGATCAGCTTATCCAGAGTGAGTGGGCTTTTCGAGAATTTCCGGATCGAGACGAGTGGGCCATCGACCGCGATCGGCGCGATGGCAACATTGACGCGGCTGCCATCGAGCAAGCGGGCATCACACAGCGGCTGGCTCTCATCCACGCGGCGTCCGACTTGCGCGACGATGCGGTTGATGATGCGCAAGAGATGCGGCTCTGACGCGAAACGTACAGGCGAGCGTTCCAACTCCCCGCGCCGTTCGACAAAGACATTTTCGTGCCCGTTAATCAGAATGTCGGAGACCGTTTCGTCCTTAAGCAGGACTTCCAGAGGTCCCAGCCCGATCATCTCGTCTTGAACGCCATTGGCGAGTTCAATCAGTTCGGGTTCTGTCAGTTTCAGCTTATCCTGCCGCGCCATTTCCCGGACGGCGTCGCGGACTTGGGCGCGCAGGCTACCATCATCCAACCCGTCAAGCAGGGACAGATCGACCTCGTCGAGCAAGCGGGCATGCAGGCGGATGCGTAGGTCCAGCAGCGGGTCAATCGGCTCAGGTTCAGGCTCTGGATTAGGAGAGGGCGCGGCCTCTATTGCTGGTAGGGGCGGTTCGACTGTGGACGCGGCTTCGATCAATTCGATGAGACCTTCCGGCCCGTCACCCTGTCCGACAATCGAAAGCGGTTGGCCTGTCTCATTTGGGACAGGCTTGACTTCAGGCAAGGTCGTGCCGACGGGCACGGGCCCGTCAAGTTCATCAAAAAGGCCGGAAAATCGCCCTGCCATATTCACACCCGCCTAAATCCCGTTCAACGTCACTATAGCAAGCCGAGCTTGAAGCCCGGTTAGGGGGAAGGGTTGATAGGGTGTTAAGCGGCGTTTCCTGCCATCATTTCTGGCACCGGATTTAGTGTAGACTGACTGTTCTCATCGTCGCTCTGCACCGCGATTATTCCCTGATTTTCCGCGATCATGGCGAAGGTCTTATCTGTCAGGCTGCGCAGGTCGCGCATATAGCGGCAATCTGGGCGGGCTACCGCCAACGCCTCGCCACTATTGATCACGGCGCGTAACGGATCAGGGTCAAAGGGCAGGCTGCCGAAGGCGGGTTCGCCGAGCGCTGTTTCCGCATCAGACAGCTGTAACGCCCCCCGTCCACTGCGCCGTTCCAACTTGCCGATAACGGGCAAAAGAGACCGCCCCGTTCCTTGCAGGGCTGGTCCGAGTTGGGACCGTCGCAAACGCGCCATATGCAGGCTGGGCACCGTCAGCTCAGCCATAATCATCGCCGCATCAGCCCCGGCCAGAACCGGTAAAGTCCAAGGCTGTAGCGTGCGCGGAACGTCAATCACAACGTAATCGAAAATTTGCGTAACGGCATCAAGCAAGGCCAAAACTGTACGCGGATTTGGCGCTCCAGCCTCGCCATTCGCCGCGCTGATCAGGGCCACACCTTCGACCGATTGGTCAATCATGGAGGAGACAAAGGTGCTGTCCATTTGATTGGATGGTCGCGCCAGATCAGTCGCAGACAAAGTCGGCAAAAGATCCAAGTGGTGCGCGCAGGCCCCGGCTTCAAAATCCAGGTCGATCAATGCAACGCAGGGCTCATGTGTGTTCACGGATAGGCCCGCTAAGCCGGGACGGGCCGCGGTGACGCGGCGCGCGAGGTCTACGGCCATGGCGCAGGCGGCGCTCGTTGTACCGACCCCGCCTGTTGCGCCCATGAACGCATAGACGCCCGTAAGGGGGAGCGGGGCGGCACTCTTCGGGTCGCTCTTGCCCAGGCGTCCATCCCGCCGCGGATCTGTTTTACGGCGTGACTTTCCAAAAAACTTAGCCATTGAGGTCCCCTCCCGTGAGTGTCGCGGATACCGCCGGTAATGTCTTGAAACGGTCGGGCAGGAACGCGCCCATAACGACCGTTTGCATCGGGCGTTCGCGGAGTGTGACCGTCACGCTGGGCATGTCGCCCGTGCGTTCGCGTCGATAGCGGATAATCACGTCTTCAGTAGACGCCCCGGTGAAGACATCACAGAGACCCCGGCGATCCGCCTTTGTCCGCGCGCAAGTGCCGTCATTATCGGCCCCGTAAAAAATCCGATTAAACGCGTCGCGATCAAAACTGCCCTGGGCGCAACTTTGGGCGCGGGCCTCACATTGCACGTCAAACGCTGTGGGATTTCCCTCGATCGCATGGGCAACCGGGTCGCTTAAAGCGGCGAGGCGTGCCGCATGTCGGACGGCATGTTGCGCGCTGCCATGTTGGTGATAGGCATAACCGGCCTCAATGGCGCCGCCTGTTAAAAGCATCATCATTAGGGCCATTAAGGACATTTCAATGGCTGTGCCGCCGTCGCGATTTTCAATGAAGCGTCTCATGCGGCGAGGCGGACCTCATGTTCGGCTTTTACCTCTAAGCGGCGCCCAGAGGCCCGGCGCAGGAGCCCGAAGCCTTGATAGGAAATTGAAGAGCGCAGAACCGCAATGCGGACATCGTCTTCCCCGCGAAAGCGATTGCCGCTATTATCGACAGACCGAATAGTGATGGTCACATCACTGGCCGACCATCCCGCGATTGAGGAAGGCGCGCCCGGAACACCTTGTCCGCTGACGGCAATATATTGTGCGCGACGGACTTGATCGGCGTCGGCCATGCCTTGCGCCAGATAAGATCCAGCTGCGGCTAATCCGGCCTCCATGCGGTGTGTTTGTTGCACCATATTCGCGGTATCCATCACGCCCAGACCCGCCAAGATTAGCACGGGAAACAGGATTGCGGCTTCGATCGCTGCAATGCCGCGTTCGTCCCGAAAAGTCCGGCGGAGAATAGGCTGGAGGGTTTGGAACATGTTTATTGCACCAAGGCCACACGGTCGCGTGTCGCGCTATTCGGATCTGACGTGACAAGGCCGACAACTTCGCCGCGCATCTCATTGTCTTGGCCTTGGCCCATGGGTTCCGTCAGGAAGACTCGGACAAAGGTTTCAACAGGCAACGGGCCCGTCCGGCCGGTCATCTTTTCCCCAGAGGCTTGGATGGCTTGGCAGTTCAAAACAGCGACATTGATAATCCGCCGATCTTCGACTGTTGTGGACGGACCATGCTGATGGCATTGCGGCAGGCCTTCTTCGGGGGTGATGGCCCAATTTCCATAGGTCAGCGCACCGGGTACGCAATTATTGTCGATTTCCCAGCGATACATGGCGTAGCGAGACGGCGGCGTCTCCGGCATGAACGTCCGTTTCTTGCGCTTATAGCGATAGGTAACGCCGTCAATTGTGATGCGGGTAAAGCCGGGGTGGTTGACCAGCATATAGCGGGTGAAGTCCCAATCCCCATTGCCGATCCGGCTACCTAAATCCGGGTCGGAGCCGCTATCTCTTGGCAGGCCGAGCGCATGGCTATTGGGTTGCTGTTCACAGGCATTCAGGCGGCTATTGCGCACACAAGCATTGCGGTCCTCATTAATGGCCCAGCCTTTGACGACATTTTCGGCCGGGGCAAAACGGACATCCGATTTCGCCGAAGCATAAGCGCCCTCGTAAATATCAAACCGTGTGTTTACGGCCTGCGCCATGGACGCAATTTTGCCGGGACGTAAATACACACCGCTTGATTTGGACAGGCAGACATCGGACACATCCATCCCGATTGCATCGCGCAGACGACTCGCGCCGCTATTATCGCCATAGGGATCAAGCCAGCCGAAATTTCCGGGGGAATAGGTTTTATCTTTTCCCTGACCGCCCAAGATAAAGGTGATTTGACGGCGTTGAAAATCGGGGTCATTCGCGGCGGCTTGGATTGTTGTTGTCGTGTCGTTTTCAAACGGATTGCAGATGAAAACAGGGGCGGCTCCGCAGACATCTCCGCCTTCGACACCCGCCACACTGCGGGCGGATAAGCTCACGTCAGTGAAAGCCCCAGATAGAGATTTTGGGAAAAGGGTTCGGACGGTTTTCGGTGCAACACGGACCTCGACATAGCGCGCTTGGGCGGCGGTTTCTGTGCGAACAGCATTCGTGTCCGCGCTATAACTCGGCGTGGGGAGTTCGCTTAGAAAGCGGATTTCACTGACGGCGATGGACTTATCCGCACTAATTCGCGCATCATTGGAAAGCAATTCATTCACGGCGCGGCGCGCCCGGACAAGACTATCCGCGGATTGATCAAGTTCGGCCGCGCCCGCGCGGGCTAGCGCATCCACGGCGACCTGTAAGTCTGTGTCCATGGCTTGTAAGCGGGCGACATCAACACTGACCGCCGCCCCGACGGCCATGACAGGGAAGGCGACCGCCGACCAGGCGGCAACAGACCCGGCGCGATCTTTAAAAAGACGGCGCAATGGATTGCCGTCTGGGCTCTGTTTGTGGCGCATTGTCAGACGGGCTTTCGGGCCCAGCGGGAGCGTAAATGGCATAAATATGATCCTTCTTATTCGGTATGATGTGAGCGTCCTCCCAGTTGCGATCACATCATTTTATAATTTTAATCGACCTCGCTCAGCGCGGTTTCATCCAGTTCCACCTCGCCCGCCTCATACGTTTCGAGCGCCAAACGCTGGCGCGCGGCATTGGGGCGAATGTAAGTGTTTTCTTTCTGCTCTGCGCTTGGCGCAACGAATTGAGCTTCGCGATTATGGGCAACGGCCTGACCGAAATCGGCGCTTAGACCTGCTGTACCTGGTGCTGGAGCCGTGGCGCATCCACCGAGAGCCATGCAGGCCATACCGCTTGCAAAAACCAAGGCGCTCAAGCCCAACCGCTGACGACGCATAGGCGCGTCGCGCGTAACGCGATCACTCTGGTTACTCTCCAGCATAGCTAAATCCTTCCGGTAAAGCGTCAACGCGACCCAAGAGGAAGGCCTCGGCATCTGACGGGCTGCGGCTATCGTCCAAAGGTGTCCGAAGTGCGGAAATATCCGAAACAGGCTGCGCCAGACGGGGCGTCACGATGATGACGAGTTCCGTTTCGGCCTTTTGGTAGCGCGTTGATGAAAACAGAGCGCCCAGCACAGGCACACTGCCCAGCCACGGGACTTGCGTGCGAGAATTGGATGTGTCGGCCTGTAAAAGCCCAGCGATCGCGAAGCTCTGATCATTGCGTAGCTCGACCGTTGTATTCGCCCGACGGACCCGCAAGCCGGGGACTTCTACACCGCCAATACGGACTGTGTTGATGGGGTCTAGCTGACTGACCTCTGGGGCCACTTTCAGGTTGATAACGCCGTCAGGCAAGACCGTCGGCGTAAAGGCCAGGCCCACGCCGAACTTGCGATATTCAATCCCGATGCGTCCTTCTTCCAACGGGATTGGAATCGGAAACTCTCCGCCCGCCAAGAAACTTGCCGTCTCACCGCTCATGGAAATGAGGTTGGGTTCGGCCAAGGTCCGGATTGTGCCTTTGGTTTCCAGCGCTTCAATCTGGGCGTCTAGCGTTGCCGCGCCGATACCGCCACCGAGCAGACTTTGCACGGCGGCTCCACCGACGGCACTTGTATTTGTGCCCAGCGAAAAATCGCCCGCATTCAAAACGCCATCTGTGAGGCCGCGTTCCGTCAACAGGCCAATTCCCAGCGCGCGTACAGCGTCGCGGCTCGCTTCAACAAAGCGGACTTCGAGCATAACTTGGTGGCTATCGCGCACGGCAAGGCCATTGGTGACACGGTCCGGCGCATAGGCCTGTGCAATCCGTTCGGCGCGGGTCATGGCCAACGGGCTGCTGACTTCACCTGACAGATAAACGCCGCCGGCCATGGGGCGGACCTGCACGTCTTCGCCCGGCAGGGTTTCGTACAGAGCGCGTTTTAGCTCGGCCAGATCAAAGCCGACCCGCACATCAATCACATCAACTAATTGCCGATCGCCATCATAGAGCATGACATTGGTTTTCCCGCCGCCTTTGCCCAGCACTTGAAAAGATTGGTCGGTCATAATCACAACATCCGCGACCTCTGGATTGGCGACGCGCACTTCGGCAAAGGGCACTTCTGTGCGCAGGACAACCATATCATCGACGGTCACATCAGCCCGCACGCGGTCCAGGCTTCGCTGCGTGTCTATCCGTGTTCCGGCTTGCAATGGCGTGGCGGCGAGTAGGCTGAGCGCAGCCGCGCCTAAGAATAGCTTGGCGATTTGCATTTTAGCGCCCCCCTGCCAAATATCCGCCCATATTTGCCGGCGTGGTCGCGGTCGTGCTGTCGCTGGCGTCTGCGGTTTGAACGGTTTCAGACCGTCGGACGCGCACGCTCTTGACCTCTTCGCCGCGCACCACGCGAACATTGGTTCGGCCATCATCAGGTGTCTTTGCGGGTTTGCGCGTGCGGGGCGGCGGAGTGGCGCTTTTGCGCGCCGGGGTTAGCTGATCTGACCGCAGGCTGGGTGCCGTAACATAGTCAGTTTCGCCAAGACCACGCAGAGCCAGCGCTAACGTCCCTGTTTCAACGCCGAGCGCGAGGACTTGAAGGTCGCGACGGTCAACTTCCAGCGTGACGGTGCGGGCGACACTGGCTTCCTCTGTGCTTTGAGCGGCATTTTGATCGACGCCCAACACACGTACGGCTTGGAGCAGAATATCAGTTGTGAAGAGCTCTGGCTTATCTTCTGGGTCTGGTTGGGTAATGTGCATGACATCGACCAGATCGCCGGGGACAACGTGGCCGCCCACGCCCGTAATGGGATCAACAGCCACACCGGTAGCGACATAACCTTCGCGAATGCGCTGTGATAAGGAAAGCTTGGCACCCGGCCCGCTGATCCGGTCCGCAAAGACAGGTTCGAGCGCGCGAATATCGGCCAACGCCCGAAGCGGCTCACCCGGTTCAAGCGTGCTGAATAGCTCCCCAGGATCTTCAAAGGTCTGCATCGGCACGGCGTCTTCGGGGTATTGCACGACCTCGAAACTTTCCGGCGACAAGTTTTCACCAAAGGCTATGTCATGGGCGGCGACAAGAACCGGAAGGGTTTCCGGTGCGCGGGGCAGGGCGGTTTGCGTGACGAGTGCGGGTAAGGGAGCGGCTTCGAATTCGCTTTCAACGGCGGCACTGATCCAACCCCGAGCCAGAATAACGGCCAATGCGCCAAAGGCGACAGACGCCCCTAACATGACCATTGTATTATTACGCATGTGGTCTCCAGCCCTGAAGTGAGAGCAGACCCTTAGGGAAAGGATGCCAAGACGCGGTTGAAGAAAAGGGTAAGTCAGTGACGAAGGAAAGTTATTTCCAAATCGTAAAGACGGCTTTGCGATTATGGCCGCGCCTTCGCGCATGAACAAAGCCTGTATGACGGCGCTGGGGTTCAGCGCTCTTATATTTGCATTAACGATGGGCGGTTAGCGTCTTCTCACAAACGCACGATCTCAAAGGAGTTGGATATGCGCCGCCACATAAAAAGTATTGCAAAACCGGCTGCGGCCTTAATGTTGGCAGCCAGCCTCTTCACGCCAGCCTTGGCGATGGAGGCCACACAGAAAGTGGAGCGTGAGGTTGTCGAGACCCAAGCAGACGGGACGGTCGTCACGCGCTTGGAGAAGGCAGATCTGATCAAGCCGGGCGAAAACATCGTCTATACATTGGATTTCGTGAACACAAAAAGCGAACCGGCCGATGGCCTCGTCCTGGCCATGCCCGTGCCTGCTGAAATACAGTTCGCAGAAGGCAGTGCGGAACGTTCTGGCACGCGCGTCGAATATTCAACGGATGGGGGCGAGAGCTTTTCGGACCGTCTAGGCCTGACGGTGATCGGTGAAGACGGGCAAAGTCGTCCCGCGACTGCCGATGATATTACTGCGGTGCGGTGGACCTTTAATGCCGCCATTATGCCTGGTGAGTCCGGCGCCGTGAGTTTCAAAGGCCGTCTTCGCTAAACACCGAAACTTTCATATTTTGCTGACAAAAGCCCGGTCCCTAGGATCGGGCTTTTTACGTTAGGAAAGGCGCAAAAATCGTTTCGGAACTGTAAAGAGAATTTTGTCCCTGTGTGATAAGCTACTGTATTACAGAGATTTATTACATGAACGCTCGATGAATGTTTTCGTGTCCTAAAGGTAATTAACTATGCCTCTTGGCGGGGGCTTAACCACCCCTCTTTTATATTGAGCGCAGTCATAACAACAGGGATAGGAAACATGACACGCTCAAAATCATTTTTAAAAGGGCTGCTCGGTGCAACCGCGCTGACAGTTCTGGCCGCACCGGCCTTCGCCCAAGCGAATAACTTTACGCCTGCGGGAGAGGTTGTAGAGAACACGTTCACGCTGTCTTACACAACAGGGACGGCAACAAACACATTTACGCCACCGGCGACAACCGACTTCACGGTTGACCGCTTGGTCAATGTCAATGTGGCGGGTTCGTCAACGACAGGTATTTTGCCAGGAGCCCAGGACCAAACGGTTCTGTTCACTGTCACCAATAACGGTAACGACGATCAAGGTTATATCCTGGAGCTTGAGCAAGAAACAGGGGATGACTTTGATACGTCAGCGCCGACATCCGGTACGCCAATCCAATATTATCTGGAAGATGGCGACGGAAACTGCGCCAATGACGCCAGCCCGACACTGACGACCTACACGGCTGGGGCGTCTGTACCGCCAGCAGGTTTGCCAGCCGATGCGCTTCTTTGTGTTGTTGTCTCACAAGACATCTCCAACACCACAGTCGACACGGATGAGGCCGATGTGTCTTTGATCGCGAAAACAACGACAACAGGCAGCACAACAGAAGTGACAGCCGACACAACCAACACAATTGGTGGTGTTGAGAATGTGCTTGCTGATACAACGGGTACCTTCACAGGTGATGCCGCTAATGATGGTGATCATTCTGCGACATCAACGTACACGGTTGGTGCCGCGAATATCGCAGCGACGAAAGAAGTCTTCGCTGTTAGCACAGACGGCACTGGGTGTGGTACAACGCCAGCCTCTGTCCCAACGACATCGCCATCCGGTGAATTTATGGTCCCCGGGGCTTGCGTGGCCTATGTGATCGAAGTCACCAATAGCGGTTCTCAGCCGGCAACAGCTGTCGATATTGAAGATATCCTTCCTTTTGAAGTGTCTTATGCGTCTTCAGCGACATTTGGCTTTAGCGGAACAGCGCCAACGCCAAGCAATACGCCGAACTCCGCATGCCGCGTTGTCGCCAATGGTAGCAACTGTGATGAAGTTAACATCACCGGCGGAACGGTTCCGGCGAATGACGGCACGAATGATGGTGTCGGTCAGCTCGTGATCCACGCATTGGTCAATTAAGTTGACCTAACCCTGTTTGGACCCGCCTTCTTGGTGGGGCGGGTCCTTACACACCTGACACGTCAATCGTCGAGAAGGATCGCCGCCTTGATTTCTTGTCGTGTTCAGCCGTCGCTCCGGCGACGACCCTCTTAAAATCCACAAAGACTGGATCTGACGAAACGACTTTTTAGGTAATGGCCCGCCCTTTTTCCATATCACCCTCGCGCGATGCGGCGACCGGTGTTGCTTTGGCAACAGCGACGCTCCTCGTGTCGACGGCTGAGAGCGCCTTGGCGCAATCGGCCCCGAATTTTGGGGATACGGTTACCAATACGGCGCGCGTTAGCTATCAAATCGGTGAAGTTGTCGTTGACCTTCCGCCAGCGGAAGCCGTCTTTACGATCCGGGCACCAGATACGCCGCCAACCATCCAGTTTTTCCGCTACAGCCCCAATGCGCCGCAGCCCGTCCTTCGTCGCATCAATGGCAGTGACTTTAGCCCGACAGGCCGCCAGGCGGGCCCATTTGAAAGTACAGGCGCTCCGGTTACGGCAGGCGGCGCCGTTCTAGATCTGTCTGGCGATGTGCCGCTGATCGAAGCCTCAACTTACCTCGCCGATGAGTTGATGTTTGTGCAGGTCATGGACCTGGGCGCAAACACTGATCGCGCGTCTATCGACACGCTTGTTATTACAGTCGAAGCCGATACGGGCGACACAATTACGCTTCGCCTTTACGAGATCGGGCCGGATACAGGTGAGTTCTTTGCCTATATGCCAAGCTCTACCGACACGACACCGCGCTTTGACGGCACCATAACGGTCGGGAATAATGCAGAGCTTACGGCGCGTTACCGTCGGGCGCTGACCAGCACAGAAATTGTCGTCGATACGGCGACGGTCAATCCGCTCAACCGCGTCTTTTCATCCGTCACGGGCGAAGATGTCTCGAACGCTGTTGTCACGCTTTTGAATGTCGATACCGGCGAACGGGCGCAGGTTTTCGGCGTTGACGGCTTCTCACCATTCCCGGCGCAGGTTGTTTCCGGCGATGACGTTACCGACGGCGCAGGCCTAATCTATGACAATGATGATGGTGAATTCCGTTATCCTGTATTGGAACCGGGCACTTACATTATCGAAGTTGATCCACCGGAAGGCTATACCTTCGCCTCCGCCATGGAAGAAAATGTTCTACGTAATATGCCGATTATGAACGGCACGGCTATCGGCCCCGGCTCTTACGGCCTACCGTTCACGGTGACAGAGCGCGGACCGCTGCGCCTTGATATTCCGCTTGATCCGCTCGGCGATCTGACGGTCACAAAAAATGTTGACCGCATCGCCGGCGATGTGGGTGATTTTGTCAACTATACCGTCGTCATCGATAATGTTGGGCAAGGTCCAGCAAGCGGTATCTTGCATGATCTTTTGCCTGTGGGTTTCCGTTTTGTCCCCGGTACAGCGCGGATTGAAGGCGAAGCGACGACCGATCCTGACATCTCTGATGATGGTGTCTTGCTGACCTTTGATATGGACACCGTCATGCCAGGCGAAAGCGTGCGATTGGATTACGCTTTGCGCATCGGCCCTGGCGCAATCTTTGGTACAGCCGTGAACGAAGCCGTCATGCGCGGGCCGGACGGTGAAGTCTTGTCTAATACAGGTCGCGCCGGCATCGAAATCCGCGAAGACCTATTGCGCCAACGCAGCACGATTATTGGTCGTATGACCGAAGAAAGCTGTGATGGCTCTGATGGCTGGGCGCGTCCGATCGAACGCGGTATCGGTGTTCCCGGTGTGCGCCTTTATATGGAAACGGGTGCTTACACCGTATCCGACGCCGATGGCTTGTTCCATTTCGAAGGCGTGCGCGAAGGCACACATGTCGTCCAAGTCGATCAGGAAACCCTGCCACAGGGCTATGAGCTGATGGCGTGTGAAGAAAACACGCGCTTTGCCGGATCTATTGATAGCCAGTTCGTCGATGTGCAAGGCGGCGGAATTTGGCGCGCAAACTTCTACCTCAAACGTACGGGCGAAGTAGCCGAAGTGGTCGAGGAAGAGGTCTATAATGACCGCACGGCCTATCAGGATTTCGACGCTAACTGGCTCGCCACACAAGACGCGACGCCGGCGATTGCCTATCCTGCGCCTGATCGTACGCCGAGCCAGAAAGCCAGCCATATCGGGATCAAGCATGCGGCGGGGCAGTCCGTATCTTTGCAGATTAATGGCCGGGATATTCCGCCTTATTTCCGCACCGCCGTGCTTAGCGCACCAAATGGGGCGAGCTTGTCTCAGTTCAAAGGCGTGCCGCTGGAAGATGGCCGTAACGTTCTGGTCGCAACAATTCGCGGCAAAAACGGAGAGGTTGTCACAACCCTGCGTCAGGACATTCACTTCGTCGATACGATTGCGCGCATTGTGCCGCTACCGGACCAGTCTGTTCTGGTGGCCGATGGCCGCACTGTGCCGGAAATTGCGATCCGCTTTGAAGACGAAGCCGGTCGCCCCGTCCATGCGGGTCGGATTACCCGGATTGAGGTCGAGCCGCCCTATCGTCTTTATGATGAAAACGGTGAGAACTTCCTACGCGAACAGAGCGAAACCCTTATCTCGCCGCTCTCGGCCAGCCAAGAGCTCAGCGTTGGTGCGGACGGGGTTGTGCGTGTCGCGCTGGAACCGACATTGCGGACAGGCAAAGTCACGATCAATGCCGTGACGGACACAGGCCGGATTGTGCCTGTTTATATGAACCTTGCGCCGGAAAAACGTGACTGGATTTTGGTCGGTCTGGCCGAAGGCACCGCTGCGCTTGACCGCGTACGCGGCAATGCGACCGGCCTGATTGCGAGCGGGTCTAACCCAGACGATGTGCCCGCCGAAGCGTTTATGAGCGATGGCCGTGTTGCGTTCTTTGCCAAGGGCATGGTCAAAGGCGAGTGGCTGATGACGCTCGCTTTGGACACCGATAAGCGCAAGAGCCGTCGCGGTTCTAACGCGGATGGGGATTTCCTTGGCGAGATCGATCCCAACGCCTATTACACGCTTTACGGCGATCGCTCTTATCAGGAATTTGAAGGCGTTTCGCGCTACCCGCTTTATGTAAAGCTGGAAAAGCGCCAAGCCTATGCACTCTTTGGTGACTATGACACGAACGTGACGGAAGGCCGTTTGACAGCCTATAACCGCCGTCTGTCTGGCTTGAAGGCGGAATATCTGGGCGATAATTTTCAGGTTCTCGGCTTTGCGGCGGAAACCAATCAAGGCTTTGCGCTTGATGAAATTCCGGCAGACGGCACGTCTGGCACGTATCAGCTATCGAACTCGCACATCTTGGCGCAGTCCGAAGAGATTGTTCTGGAAACGCGCGACCGTGTGCGCCCGGATGTCGTTCTGGAACGCAAGACGCTGGTTCGTTTCCTTGATTACACGCTCGATTATCTGACGGGCGAGCTGTTGTTCCGACTGCCTGTCGATGCAACGGACGCAGAATTCAACCCGGTCGTGATCGTGGCGAATTATGAGACCTCTGAAGAGGCAGAACGGAATGTGACATTTGGCGGCCGCGTGCAGACGCAGCTGGCGGATAATCGGGTTCAGCTCGGCTCGACATTCGTCCATGAAGACGGTTCCGCTCAGGCGGCAGGCGTCCAATCCACGCAAGTCGGTGTGGATGTGCAGGTCGCGGTCTCGGATAATACGCATGCCCGGCTTGAATATGCTGTGACCGACACGGCTGATGGCGGCACAGCCGATGCGAAACTGGTTGAGCTGATCCATACGTCTGAAAAGCTCGTGGGTGAGGCTTATATGCGCGAGCAAGAGGCCGGCTTTGGCCTGGGCCAGCGCACATCCAATACGACGAGCGTTCGTCGCTACGGGGCGCGGGCGAGCTACCGTGTCTCTGAAACTGACGATGTAGAGACGGGCGAGCGCACAACCCGCCACGTCCGCGTTGATGCCTACCGCGAAGAAAATTTGGGCACAGGTGATGCGCGGTCCAGCGGTGAAGTGACGCTTGAACAGTCGGGCCGTAAACTTAACGGCTCAGTGGGTCTGCGCGCTGTGTCTGACGAATTAGTTGGTCGCGACAATCGCGATAGTATTCTGGCCGTGGGTCGTGTGTCTTACGACCTCGATAAGCATGGCGCGACGGTCGAGCTGGCCCATGAACAGCCGATTGGCGGTCAGGACGAGGTCTCCGCGCAGCCAATGCGCACCGCGCTGACGGTGAGCAAGCGCCTGGGCACGCGCGCGCGCGTCACCCTGCGCCATGACCGCACAGATGGGGAATTCGCCGTTGCAAACACCACGGCGGTCGGCGTCGATGTCATGCCATGGGCTGGGGCGCAGCTGACCGCGGCCTCGGATATGGTCAGCAATGATTCCGGTCGCCGCCTTGGCGCGACAGTGGGTCTGGATCAACAAGTCCGCATTGATGAAAACTGGACCGTCTCGGCCGGTTTGCGCGACCGTACTGTGCTGGATAGCGACAGCGCCTATGTCGAGGTCGCGCCTGATGCTGCTGTGTCGCCGTTTGAAATCAATGAGGATTTCACATCGGCCTATGTTGGTCTCGGCTATTCCAAGGCGGGGACGACGGCGTCTATTCGCGGTGAAACGCGGATCACGTCCGATCAGGAAACCTATATCGGATCGCTATCCGCCGCACGGTCCTTGACCGAAACACTTAGTTTTGCGGGCTCTGCGCGCCTCACGTCCAGTACGACACGGGATGTGGGCACAGAGAGCCGCGCGGACCTGCGCTTGGGCGCAAGCTGGCGTCCGAAAGATGAAGGCTTGGTCGTCTTTGATCGTCTGGATATTTCGCATTACCAAGATGCCTTTGGTGTGACCGAAACAAAGGTCGTCAATAATCTGGCCGCGAACACATGGATTAATGACCGTTGGCAGCTGACGGGGAATTGGGGCACGAAATATACCCAAACCGATATTGCCGGTCAGAGCCTGTCAAATTGGACAAACCTCTTAGGCGGCGAAACCCGTTATGACGTCACGCCGCGCATAGACGTGGGTCTGCGCGGGCAGATGATGGTCCAAAGCGATAGCGGCGCGATGGATTATAGCTGGGGTCCCAGCATTGGCTTTAACCCGGCCAAAAATGTCTGGATCAGCGCCGGATATAACGTTGATGGTTTCCGAGACGATGATTTCGAAGCGGCGGATTATTCGCGCAAAGGCCCTTACATCACCATGCGCTTTAAGTTCGATCAGCATACGGCTGAGGGCTTGCTGCGCCGGATTAGCCCGTCCAGCCTGCCGGGTGAAGCCGCGAACGAGGTGATTGAAGCGGTCAATCCGCCGATCCTCAGCCAGCCGCAGACTGTCGTGCCTCACTCTGCGCCAATCGCTGAGCCTGCGCCAATTGTAGAGGCTGCGCCTGTTGCTGTGGCTGAGCCTGTCTCTGCAGCTGTTCTTGCGCCAATCGTTGATCCGGCGCCGCAGCCTGTCCTGACGATTGCACCCGCCCCAATGACAGAACCCGTACAAGAAATCCTGCCCGCAGCGTCCGTGCTGGATGCAAACCTTAACGTTTGTGCGAAATCTTCCGTGGCGATTTTCAACGTGCCAGAGGATGCAAAATTTGAACAAGTGTCGCGCCTTGGCCTAGATCCGCAATTTGGCGACAGCCATGATCTATCGCCGCGCGAATTCTACATGAAGCTCAAGACGGCCTATGAAGCGGATGCGGGTCATGCCGCTTACCTGGACTATCTTTTCCAGTCTATCGGCTATGCGGAGGGTTGGGCTGCGGCGCGTCCGGACATGTTTAGCGACGCTGTCATTCCAGAAGGCACACGCGGCATTATGGGCTTTGGCGAGCAGCATCATTTCGAATTTAAAATTCTGCCGACCGCCGAGCAGGACCGTCAAGCCTTCCGGATTGAATCCGCCAATGGCGAAGTCATCCACTTTATGAAGACGTGCGGCAATTACTTTTACGGCTGTGAATCCGCTCAATAAAGCGCGGCCAACACGGCGCTAGACCGTGACGCGTTGAGGGATAGGACAACTCACCCCGGTCGGGCCGTGCATGCAATAACCTTGCGGGTTTTTCGCCAGATATTGCTGATGATAATCCTCGGCCGGGTAATAGTCGGGCGCGGGGCGGATTTCCGTTGTGACCGGGCGGCCATAGGCCTCTGAATAGCGGTCCTTGGCCTCGCGCGCTGCTGTCAGTTGCGCGTCTGAATAGGTATAGACCGTGCTGCGATATTGGCTGCCGACATCATTGCCTTGGCGATTGCCTTGGGTCGGGTCATGGTTTTCAAAAAAGACTTTGAGGAGTTCGTCAAAGCTAATCACGGTGGGATCAAAGACGACATGGACAACTTCGGCATGGCCTGTCCGGCCAGAGCAGACTTTTTTATAGTCTGGCGCCGTGTCTGTGCCGCCCGCATAGCCGACGCTGGTGACGTGGACGCCGTCGAGCTTCCATAAGATACGCTCCGCGCCCCAGAAACAGCCCATGCCGAATTGGACCTGTTCAAAACCGTCTGGGTAGTTGCCGAACATGTTGGCACCATTGACGTGATGGGTCTGAACTGTGGCGAGCATAAAAGCCTCCTTACAAAAGCGGTCGGATCGCAGCGGCGAGTCTGTCCGCTATAGCCGCTTGTCCCTGGTCTGTCGCGATGTGGTCCTGCCGCACCTCAATCGCAAGATGGCGCAGGCCTCGGGGCACGACATTGTGATCAACCGTCCAGTTCAGGTCATAAGCCGAATAGGGCTGATTGATATCGACGAGTAGGTCGGGCGCAATCTGCGTAACTTGCGCTGCAAACGCATTGGCGGTGTCGGGGTCGTCTTTGACCAGCAAACCAATATCGGTTGTACGTTTCGGCTGACCGCGCAACTGCGGTGTAAAGCTATGAACTGAAACCGCCAAGCATTTGGGATGAGAGTCGAGCGCGCCGCCGAGCATATGATGGTAAGGCTGGTAGAGTCTTTCGATACGGGCTTGGCGCTCTTCATGCGACAGGCCGTGATTGCCGGGAATGTCTGTCCTGTCACTACATTCCGGGATTAAACCAGACGATTCGGGGTCGCGGTTAGCATCAACGACGAGGCGCGAAAAACCACAGATCAGCGCGCTGCAATCCAGCGCCCATGACAGCTTTCGGCCTAGCCCGTCTGTGCCAATATCCCACGCAATATGACGCTGCATGTCTGCGTCGCTGACGCCCAGCTCCACCCAATCCGGCACGGCATTACTGGCATGGTCGCAGAATAGAAAGGCGCGGCGCTCTGCGCCGATTATAAGCTCGAAGGGGTGAAACACGGGGCTGTCATTAAAGACATTGTGTCGATTGCAAAAGTGTCCATGTGTAGCTATTGCGCAGGTCGCTCAACAGACTGAAGGTTTGTTTAGCGAAACTGTAGTCCCAGCGGGCCGCGTTTAGTGAGGTGGCCGAGTGGTTGAAGGCGCACGCCTGGAACGCGTGTATACGGTATCCCCGTATCGAGGGTTCGAATCCCTTCCTCACTGCGGCCCGCTGGACTAAGGCACTCTCCATGACAGATTCACCCTTTCCGCCTGATCCGCCCAATCCGTGGCGGGTGAAGACCACGCGCGATATTTATCAAAGCCAGTTTCTGCGCATTGAGCGCAATGATGTGATCGCGCCGGATGGCTCGGAAATCGAATATACGCTGGCGCGTTTTATCAACCGGGCCGTTGGTGTAGTGCCCTATGAAAAGGGCGGCGTCTGGATGGTCGGGCAAACGCGCTTTGCGCTGGATCAATATAGTTGGGAACTACCCGAAGGCGGCGTCCCGCCGGGCGAAGAGATTGTTGAGGCGGCGCGGCGCGAGCTGAAGGAAGAGACGGGCATCACGGCGGGTAAGCTGACGCGGCTATTTGATATTCACACGTCTAATTCCTGCACGGATGAGTGGGGACAGGCCTTCCTCGCGACCGATCTCACGCATGGCGAGATGGAGTTGGAAGGCACAGAAGACATTACCCGTCACTTTGTGCCGATGCCGGACCTGCTGGCCGC
>CAZSUW010000022.1:26462-32994 GCA_964610115.1 uncultured Algimonas sp. | reverse complement strand
GGTATTCTTTACATGTCTAGTTTATTTTACAATCTACTTAACGTTCTTTATCTGCGCGGGCATCGCGGCCCCGCCCTTTTTTCACGCGGCCTGTGCCTTCGCGGCCTTTTTTGATCTTGTTACGCCGCTCAAAGCCCGGCTTGCGTTGCTCTGTATCGAAGGGATTTTCGTCAGACTTTACGTAAAAGCGAATCGGGATCGCGGGCAGGTCAAAGTCTTCGCGCAGGCCGTTGACGAGATAGCGCTTATAACTCTCTGGCAGTTTGTCCGCGCGGGAGCATTTCATCACAAAGGTCGGGGGACGGGTCTTGGTCTGGCTGATATATTTCGGCTTGATCCGACGGCCAGAGACCGCCGGCGGCGGATGGCGCGATACTTTTTCTGAGAGCCAGTCATTGAGCTCTGACGTTTTCAATCGTGCTGACCAGTCATTATGGACGCGCTCAATCGCAGGAAGCAGGCGATCAACGCTCTTGCCAGTTAAGCCGGAAAACATCACAACAGGCACACCGCCAAATTGCGGCAATAAACGCGCGGCCGTCTCGCGTAGGCTCTTGGACATTTCGCTTTTATTGTCGACCAAGTCCCACTTCGTCACGCCCACAACCATAGCGCGCCCTTCCCGCTCCACCAGCGACGCCAGTTGGAGGTCTTGCTTGTCAAAAGGCTTGGTCGCATCCATGAGCAGGATGACCACTTGGGCAAAGCGCAGCGCACGGATCGTATCCGAGACAGAAAGCTGTTCGAGCTTTTCCTGCACCTTCGCTTTCTTTCGCAGGCCCGCCGTATCGTGAAACTGCACGCGCCGCCCGGCCCAATTATGATCGATCGTAATGCTATCGCGCGTGACACCGGCTTCGGGGCCTGTCAGCAAACGATCTTTTCCGATCAACGTATTGACCAGCGTCGACTTGCCTGCATTCGGTCGCCCAACGATGGCGATCCGCACAGGCGCCTCATCAAGAGGCTCCTCCACGGTATCGGTAAGATCGACATCGCGCAGGGCCATCTCAACAGCATCATCAAGGTCAACCATCCCGATATTATGTTCGGCAGAAACCTCTATCGGGTCCCCCATGCCGAGTTGATAGCCCTCAGTCACGCCTGCATCGGCGGCGCGGCTTTCCACCTTATTGGCGACTAACACTGTTGGCTTGCCTGTCTTACGAACAAAATCAGCGAAGATACGATCGAGCGGCGTAACCCCTTCGCGCGCATCAAAGACAAACAGAACAATATCAGCGTCCAGAACGGCCGCTTCGGTCCCCGCGCGCATACGCGCTTCCAGTTTGTCGCCCCGGGCATTTTCAAAGCCGGCTGTGTCCATCAGGATCAGATCATGGCCACGCAGGCGTGACTTTGCTTCGCGTACATCCCGCGTGACACCCGGCGTATCATCGACAATCGCGAGCTTCTTGCCTGCGATCCGGTTGAATAGCGTAGACTTGCCGACATTAGGGCGGCCCACGACGGCTATGCGTGGCGCGCGTGTCTGGCGCTCTCCCTCCGGCGGCTCGAGGTCAGGCTCTGATCTGTCGCTCACCGCAGCGCAATCAGCTTAGCACTATCGGTCAATAGGTAGACGGTCTCATTCGCAATGACGGGGGGCACCATCACATTGCCGCCTGTTTTGCGCGTTTCAATGATCGAGCCATCATAGGGATTAATCACGACCAGCTGATTATTCGAAGAGGCAACGACCAAACGTTCTCCCGCCAAAACAGGCCCCGCCCACACGACACGATCTTTGCGCTGATTGGGTTTCTCAAAGGTTTCTAACTGTTGGATCCATTGCACTGTGCCGTCGAGCTTGGACAGAGCGGCGATTTTTCCGTCAGTGGTCGCTGTAAAGACTGTATCGCCGGCCACCCAAGGCATGCCGATACTGCCTGCGGGTTGAGACCAAATACGTTGTCCCGTGCGAAGGTCAAAGGCCGTCATAACGCCGCTTTGGGCTGATGCGATTACAAAGCCATCCGCCACAACAGGGCCGAAGCCAATATCATTGAGCGACGCCAGCGGAGTAAGCCGTGCCGTTGACGACAACGCATCCTGCCACAAAATACCGCCATTTTGCGCGCGTAAGGCTACGACTTCGCCAGAGGAAAACGGCACAATTACGGTATCCCCGACAATGGCCGGAACGGGCGACGTCAGCATTCGCGCGGTTTCAACAATGCCTTGATAAGTCCATAGAACAGCGCCTTGATCATTGGCGTCAAATGCCATGATCTCATTATCATCTGAGATGGCAAAGACCCGACCTTCACTAATAGTTGGGGCGGAGTGCAGCGGGGTTCGCGTCGAGCGCTGCCAAAGTAATTCACCCGTCCGTGCATCCAAGGCCACAATCATTCCTAAGCCGGATGTCGCGTAGAGAACATTGCTATCCACGGCGACACCACCGCCCACGGAGTCTTTGTCGCGACCAGAGCCATCCAGCACAGAGACAGGGTCACGCACACGATCAACAATCGATGTTCGCTGGGTTCGGGTCGTTACCCCGGCCGCTTTCTCTATCTTATAGTCCCAAAGTCGAGAGCCATCGGATTCGGAAATGGCACGGACGGTGTTGTCAGCATCCATAACATAGATCACGCCATTCGCGATTACGGGCGGAGCCGCCACAAAACCCTTGCGATTAGAGCCATCGCCCACATTGCGGTCCCATACGCGGCTAAGAGGTCCAGTGGCCGCCGTATGCTGCACCACATTGGCGGCGTTACCCCCAGATTGTGGCCAATCTGTATTCACATAGACAGGCGGCAGGACGATGGAACCCGGCGCTGCAGTCTCTGCTACGCTGAGCGTATCAGAAAGCTCAAGAATGGAAATCCGGCGACTATCTTCGGGTAGGTCACCTTGGTTGGCATTATCATCGCCAGAGAAAGGATTGATCGAGTCCAGCGTTGCGCAACCCGATAAGAGAACTGTCGCCATTAAAAAACCGACTTTGGGAAAAAGGCGCATTATTCCGTATCTCCTTCAGCCGGATCTTCACCGGAATTGCTTTCTTCACTGGACAGATCGCCAGGAACATTAGGGGCGGGTAGGTCCGTGTTATCCTCAGGAACAGCGATAGGCTCCGCCTGTTCTGCCGCCTGTGTTGTCATCAGCACAAGAGCCTGCTCAGCGCGACGCGCAACAGTCTGGGGTACGCCAGGAATCGTGCTCAAATACCGAAACTCTTTCTCTGCCGTGGCTACATCACCGCTATTCAGCGCCGCGCTAGCGACGAGTTCGCGGGCGAGATATTCATAAGGCGCCCCTTCCACAGCAAGGGCCTGGGCCCGACCCCGCACATCCGCCCACTGCCCTTCATTGGCTAAGACGTAAGCGGCCTTAAGACGGGCCAAATCTGTATGACGGTCTAATTCCAAACGATCGGCTGCCAGATCATAAAGCCGGACCGCTTCTGCGGCATTGCCTTGCTCCCCCGCAATCACAGCCGCGCGCATAAGCGACAGTCCCGCATAGCCATCCGGCGCGACATCTGCGAGTTCGAGGAAAGCCTGAGCGGCCGCGTCGGGTCGACCTTCATTCAAGGCATTATCGGCTGCCAGATAACTGGCTGCCGCCGCTCGCGCTGTGCGTTCCTGACTATACGATCGCCATTCCAAGAAGCCGACCACAAGTACGACACCGATCAATAAGCCTAGAATCAGCGGCCCATATTGTCGGAGGAACTTGTTATAGTCGTCCTTGCGGAGCTCCTCTTCGACTTCGGAGATGAAATCGACCATGTCAGTCCCGGTAAAGTTTGCGCCGGGCGTCTACGCCACAGGCTGTGTTGCTTTGGATTACGCTCTATCGGCGGGCGTCAGGCCCCGCAACTGCAATCGGCATGACTATTCAGTCAGATAGGCGACTAAAATCGTTGCTTTGGTGATCACTTAAAAACGTAGAGATTGTCGTCACCAGGAAAACTGCGTTCCCGAACGGCTTCGGCATAGGCTTTGACGGCGTCTTCCGTTGCCGTCCTTTGCTGCCCGAATTTACGGACAAATTTCGGCACGCGATCAAAAACACCGAGCATATCTGGCGTGACAAGGATTTGTCCATCGCAGCCTGCCGACGCCCCAATCCCAATCGTGGGAACCTCAATCGCCGCCGTAACTTCGTCCGCGATTTCGGCCGAAACACCCTCGACCACGACGGCAAAACTGCCTGAATTTGCGGCTTCTTTGGCGTTTTCGATGATTTCTTTACGGACAGAGTCGCGACGACCCCGAGCGCGAAACCCTCCCAATACATTCAAGCTTTGCGGACGTAGACCTACATGGCTCATGACCGGAATACCGCGGTCGACGAGGAAGCGGATCGTATCCGCCGCATAGGCCCCACTTTCGATTTTGATAGCCTGACAGCCCGTTTCCATCATCACGCGCGAAGCGGCTGCAAAGGCTTGCTCCGGGCTGGCTTCATAAGACCCGAATGGCAAATCAACGACCACCATCGCGGTGCGAGAGCCACGCATGACCGCCTTGCCATGCAAGATCATCATATCCAATGTCACGCCGACAGTGCTGGGCAGGCCATGCACAACCATACCCAGCGAATCACCGACCAGAATCAGATCGACATGTGGGTCGATAATCTCGGCCGTCGGCGCATCATAAGCCGTCAGGCAAACCACAGGTTCGCCGCCTTTGCGCTCTGTAATTTGCGGCGCCGTAATCCGCCGCGCCCGTTTTATGGGGCGCGAGTGTGGTTTGTTCTGTGGGCGTGCGGACACTAGAGGTCCGCCAGCTGCGCGCGCGGAAAGGCAAAGACGGGATCAGCGCCGGCGCGGATTGCATCGAGCATGCCGCCTGCTGCCGGCATCACACGCAGCGCGTGGTAGCGCGCCAGCGTCGCCATATTGGCGGCATGGGCGTCGCCAGCCGTAACGCCGTTCGCAACCGCCCTCGCGAGCAAGCTCCCCCCGATCACATGGGCAGCGAGGCTAAGATAGGTCGACGCCACACCAAGCGCATCCACCTCTGTCGCGTTCAGAACAATATCTGTCGCGGTGGAAAGCGTTTCCAATCCCTGCTCCATGGCACGGGCACAGACGGACAAATCAACATCACTCTGGTCTGAAACGGATTTCACGTGGACGGCAGCGTCACGAAGATCGGCGATCAGGCGGCGCATTTCTTCGCCGCCATCGCGCTTGAGCTTACGCCCGATCAGATCAATCGCCTGAATACCGTTCGTGCCTTCATAGATCGGAGCAATGCGGGAATCGCGGTAATGTTGCGCCGCGCCTGTTTCTTCGACAAAGCCCATACCGCCGTGAACTTGCACGGCAATGCTCGACACTTCGACACCCAGATCAGAGCCATAGGACTTGGTGATAGGCGTTAACAGCCCTTCCCGACCATGATCATGCAAATCAGCGGCTTCGGCATTGGCAAAGGCAATGGTCCGCGCCGCCATCAGCTTAGCTTTCATATCAATCAACATGCCGCGCACATCGGGATGATCGACTATCGGCGCGCCGGGTTCTTGTCCGGGGGGTGTACCCTGCACGCGATCATGGGCATAGCCGAGCGCGGCTTGATAGGCGCGTTCGCCAATCGCAATGCCTTGAACGCCAACAAACAAGCGCGCTTCATTCATCATCGTGAACATACAGGCCAGACCGCGATTGACCTCACCCACAAGATATCCAGTCGCGCCATTAAACTCCATCACGCAGGTCGGGCTGCCGTGGATGCCGAGCTTATGTTCCAGTCCAATCGGTTTAAATGCATTGCGATCACCCAAGCCGCCATCGTCGCCCACGTGATATTTCGGGCAGAGGAATAAGGAAATACCGCGAGAGCCTTCAGGACTATCGGGTAAGCGCGCCAGGACCAAATGGATGATATTATCCGCACAGTCATGGTCGCCCCAGGTGATATAAATCTTCTGACCCGTAATCGAATAGGTTCCGTCGCCATTATCAATCGCCTTGGTGCGCACGGGGCCCAAGTCTGAACCGGCTTGCGGTTCGGTCAGGCACATGGCACCCGTCCATTCGCCGGAGATCATTTTAGGAAGATATTTTTCTTGTAGGTCGGCCGATGCATGCGCTTCGATCGCTTTCACAGCTGAACTCGTGAGCATTGGACACAAGCCAAGCGCCATGTTTGAGGCATAGAGCATTTCGTTCACGCCAACACTGACGACGCTTGGCAAGCCCATGCCCCCAATGTCCTGCGGCAAGGCCACTGTCTGCCATCCGCCTTCGACAAAGGCCTTATAGGCATCCGCAAAGCCCGGAGACGCTTTTACGTCATCGCCGTCCAATTGAGCCGGGTTTTGGTCACCGTCCCAATTGGTCGGAGCCCATACATCGCGGGCAAATTCACTCGCCCCGGTCAGGATAGCGCCGACAAGGTCCTCACTCGGCTCCTCAAACCGACCTGTCGCATGAATGCGATCCAAGTTGGCACTATTGCGAAGCAGAAAACCAATCGCATTGACGGGCGGGGTGAAGCTCATGGATAGGTCCGTATTAAATCAAAACAGGGCATGGGTATAGCGCGCTATGCCACGCCTATGT
>CAZSUW010000022.1:0-26362 GCA_964610115.1 uncultured Algimonas sp. | reverse complement strand
GAGGGCGCTCGGCATAAAGTCGGTCCAAACCTATATGGCATATATGGTATGACCGCCGGCACGCAGGACGGCTTTAACTACAGCAAGGCCATGCGCGCCTCGGGCATTGTCTGGGATGACGAGACCATGTCTGCCTATATTGAAAACCCCCGGACCTATATTCCCGGCAACCGCATGAGCTATGTCGGCATCCGCAAGGAGGAAGATCGTCAGGCGCTTCTGCTCTGGCTAAAAGCGCAAAGCGGTGGAGATATCTCAGAAGGCGACGCGAACTAGAACTTCGTCCACATACTCAGTTTGAATCCGCTCTCCCGGACGGCATTATCCGCAGAGATTGTGCTCACATAGCCGATTTCATAATAGGCATCGCGAAAGAGGTTATAGATCGCACTCGCCTCTACTTCCCAGCGCTGCTGTCCGGCAATATCAAGCCCTTCAAACGTCCCATCTGTCAGATCGACAACGCGCATTTTCGTGATGATTTTCGCTTTCTTGAATGGATCAATGCCAACGCTAAGCTGCCCGCGCGTGGCGGCATATCTGCCCCTCGTCTCTATACGGCTGGCCAGCTGTAATTCCGCGAAAGCATTACGGTCAAAAGCCTTAAAGCTCTCGCCCCAGAGACCTCGCAGTTCTATTCTGGGCTCACGCCCTTCCAAAGTCAGCAAGGCGACGGGAAGGTCAACACCTTCCAAATAGCTGACCGACAGAGCGACCGCCCTGTCTTCGTTGCGATAGACCTGATATTGCAGGCCCGCTTGAATTTTCGACGCTTCAGAAAAGGTTATATCAAGCGAGGGGCCAACAATCTGCGCGTCCTGCCAGTCAAAAGCCCCCACAAATGCCCAGCGATCCGTCAGGCCCGCAATGCCGTAGTTTTCCGAAGTCCGCTTTCTGTAAACATCTAGCGCAACGGTTTCGCCAAATTCATTGACCGCTTCTGTTGCTGTCGTTTCAACAAAACCTGTGATAAGTTCGCCGTGCCATTGTTCCGGATTCCAAGCCGACGCTGAAGCCGTTGAGGCAAGCAGAGAGAGCCCCAATGATAGCACTATGTCTTTTGCTCGCCCCATAGGGGCTTGTTTCAACCCATCACCCTTCGGTCAAGTCCGAAGAAAATGAACAGACACGGTTTCTCCTCGCCCTAAGCGTAAGCCATTGTTATAGCCATCAAATGAAGATTGCTTTCACAGCGAGCGAAAAGCCCGGCGCCAAGGACGTTATGCAGGCCTTGGCCACCCGCTATGGTAATGTGGATGCTGGCGAAGCGGATGTGATTGTCCCTGTCGGCGGCGACGGGTTCATGCTGCAAACATTACGGCGCTATATGTCACTGATCCGTCGCGGCCTGCCGGTTTATGGCGTAAATCGCGGGACTGTTGGCTTTTTGATGAACGGCCTGGAGCCAGATGATCTTCTCAATAAAATCAAAGCCGCAAAACGCGCAACCGTTTCACCGCTCAAAATGCACGCCGAAGGTGCTGGCGGCACGGTAGAAGAACTCGCCTTTAATGAAGTCTCTCTCTATCGACAGACACAGCAAGCCGCCCATATTCGTGTTTTGGTCGACGGCAAAGAACGGCTCGACCGTTTAATGGCCGATGGCATCCTCGTCGCAACCCCTGCAGGTTCGACAGCCTATAATCTGTCCGCCCATGGCCCGGTCATCCCTCTTATGGCGGACGTGCTGGCCCTAACCCCCATTAGTGCCTTCCGACCGCGACGATGGCGCGGAGCGCTTTTACCAAACCGGTCACATGTTCGGTTCGAGGTCCTTGACCCACAACGGCGCCCGGTTTCTGTCTCGGCCGATAATTCCGAGTTTCGTATGGTGACATCGGTCGATGTGTCTCTCGACAGGAAAACCAAGCTCACGCTCTTATTCGATGCTGATCATGGACTAGAGGAAAAAATCCTACAGGAGCAATTCCAAGTGTAAGAGAAATTCGGGGTCTAAGCGACTTTCGGTGTCAAGGCATCATCAAGCCAATCAAGCCACAAGGCTTCATATTGGCGGGCCTCTGGGTGAGAGGCGATCCGTTCCGCCATACGCCGTTGAAATCCGCGACGAGTGATCGGGCTGTGGCTTTTTTCCAAATCCCGAAAGGCAGAGGCGCTGACGACAAGCAGGTCACGCGCCGCCTCAGATAAGCCCGCGCGCTTTGCCAAAGCCCGTAATCCAAACGGTTTCGCATCAAACGCCATCAACCCCGCTTTGGCTGATGAAATGCCGGATAAAGTCGCCAGCGCCAGCTGAACAAAGCGCCAATCGCCCTGCCCGGCCGCTCGGGCGATGACGTCCTCGCTCAATCGACCTTTTTCGTGGAGCGCGGCGACATAAGCCCGTAGCGCACCTGCATTCCAATCCTGAGCCGTCCACCCTGCATGGGCGCGGCTGCGTGTATCCGCCGTCAAAAGCGGCGCGTGCGGGGTGCGCTCTGCCAGACGGTCCCCTACGCCATCGACATGACGGTCGATAAGATCCGCGGCGAGCGCCTGTGGCATATCTTGACGGGTCAATGCGGCCTCTCGGATCAAATCATCATTCTTGGCTAGTCGCACTAATCGCCCTGCATCGGCCTCGCTAATCAGGGCGCCATCATTGGCCGCTAGCGCCGCAACGGCGGGCCCGTCCCCAAAACTAATAACGGCACCCGACAGGCGCTCAGAGATGTTTCCGCGCGTGGCTATTGCCCGAATCCGCAAAGACGCCCGCGAGCGCAGCACCGCAATCAGGTCATCGTCAGTCACAACGGGTGAGCTGGCTAAGATCGGCATCGCGATTGAATCAACATCGTTGATCAGACGCTGAGCAATCGGGCGTGGGAGGTTGGGGCTGGATTTGAGTGTGACAGACAAAGCGCGCCGGACTTCTTCACACGTATCGCGCGACAAATGATCAAAGAGTTTTTCGGCGAAGTCACGATCGGCATCGGTCATCATGACCTGACGCACTGTGCGTCCAATCGCTTGGGTCGCCAGCGCGCGGTCTGTCACGGTCTCGCCGCGCAGCGCTTTAACGATCAAGACGTCACCAATTTTCGCACGAAGGCTCACAGCCCCTCCTAACCTGTCTGTAAAAGCGTGATGCCGCAAACAGGGTTAAAAGGGATTTACCATAAGGGAATGATTTGAAGGAAAATGGTACCGCCTCATGGATTCGAACCATGGGCCTCTTGCGCCACAAGCAAGCGCTCTAACCAACTGAGCTAAGGCGGCCTAACAAATCAGGCGCGCCCCTAACCCAGAGACGCGCCCGCTTCAATAGGCAAGCTGTGAAAGACTGTGCTTAGGCCTCATCAGGTATTTTGATGCTTTCATAGGCTTGGCTGCCCAGCTTTTCCTGCGCGCGAATATAATCGAACAAATCCCGCGCACGACGATCCGGCGAAGGGTGGGTCGATAGGAATTCCGGCCCGCGCGACGGGTTTTCGGCCGCCATTTTTTCCCAGAGCTTAACCGCCTGATATGGATCGTAGCCAGAGCGTGCCATGTAACGCGCGCCCAGCAGATCGCTCTCGAGTTCTTGACGGCGCCCATAGGGCAAAGCCACACCAAGTTGGAAACCGAGGCCCAATGCGAGCTGCATATATTGCGTGTTTCGACCGGCACTGCGCATGCAGTCATTATATTCGCGCTGAGACCTTGCTTGACGACAGCGTTTCTGGAGTTGCGACCCGGCTACAGCTGTTCCGACTGCAACAGCAGTCTGTCCTAGCATCATCTGGCTGTAGCGCTCACGCGCATGCGAGGCTGTGACATGGCCAACCTCGTGTCCCATAATCGCGGCGATCTGGTCATCATTATCTGTGAAGTCCATCATGCCCGTAAAAAAGCCGACACGGTTTCCAGGAAGAACGAAGGCATTTTTCGTATCATTGGCAAAAACTGCATAGTCCCAAGATCTATCGGCCCGGTTAGCGCCACGACTAATGCGTGATCCAACGTTGCGAAGCCGTGTTGTGTAGCGCGGATCGTTACTTGTTGGGGTTTGACGCTTCACCTCGGTCCAACTTTGCTGGGCCGCTTGCGCGAGTTGCGCTTCGCTCGGCGCGAAGGCTAGAAACTGTGAACGTCCAGTTTCGGGGTTGGTCGCACAGGATGCTACGGCAGTCGTCGCCGCGCCCGCGCCCGCATATTTCAGGAACTTTCGCCGGAACATGACCTGCGGATCGTCCGCTTTGGGGGTCACTGAATGGGTATGAGCGTCGCACATAATCGGAACTCCTTGCCTTGGACGATGCTAAATTTACAGCACACGCCATACGTAGAGTATAAGCATGTCTAACAATGATCGCAATTACATGGTAAATTTGTGATTGAACGGACAGCTTCTGTTCATCTAGCCAAGGGCTAATGACGGTTTAGCCTATATTCGGCGCGAAAGAGGTCAGTATGCGTAAGTTACTTATCGGACTTGGTTTTCTTGTCATTCTATTCCTCGCGATTGTCTTTATCGCGCCGAGCCTCGTGCCGTCTGAAACCTACAGAACACGCATACAGGAACAGCTTTCCAGCGAATTGGGGCGCGACGTTGAGGTGACGGGTGATGTTCGTCTTTCTACATTTCCCGCCATTGTGGCGAAAACCGGTGCGGTTCGAATCGCCAATCCCGATGGATTTGCGACGCCCGATTTCGCATCGATTGAAGGCCTAGAAGCGCGCATACGTTTGCTGCCTTTGCTGTCGCGCCGGGTCGAAATTAAAAGCTTCACCTTACAACGCCCCGTTATTTCACTTGAGAAACGCAGTGATGGGCAAACTAATTGGACGTTTTCGGAAGAGACTGAGGCGTCTCAATCCGTTGAAGCCGGACCTTTCAAACGCGATGGGCGCTTCACAACATTTGATCCCGCTATCCAGGCCTTCAGGATTGAAGACGGCACGATAACCTACTCTGATCAGACAACAGGTCAGCAATTTTCAGCAACTGAGGTCAACACGTTTTTGGCCTTGCCGGGCCTTTCCGAAACGCTCCAGATAGACGGAGATCTACAGATCGAAAGACGCCCTCTCTCGCTCGACGTCGTCATGACGAGCCCAAAGGCCTTCCTGTCTGGGGAGATTGCCGAGATGAAGGGTGACATTGCAACCGACGGTGCAGCCTTGTCATTGGACGGTCGTTTTCCCGCCGGTGAGGCCATAGCGTTTCAAGGCGATCTGCAAGCCGCCGTTAGCGATATGGCGGATTTGCGAACTGCGCTCGGGGCTTGGCTACCGCAAATTGACGGGATCGAAGCGATCCAGACTGCCAATCTTCAAGGGAATATAGACTACTCGGCGACGAAAATCGCCCTGTCAGAGGGGCGAATCAGTATCACGGGTCCTGCCATCAATGGGCAGTACAACGGGGACGCGACCGTCATTGACGGCAGCCCAGTCCTTGACGGTCAACTCGCCGTCGAAATCTCGGATGCACAGCGTCTGGCCTCTCTGCTCCCGGAACCCATTCCAGGATTCGACCTGCTGCAAACGGCCAACATCAAAGCGGATTTAACGGCCGAAGGAACGGACGCTTTTTCAATCCCCAACGCCACTGTAGCCGCGTCTGGCCCGACATTTAAAGCCAACTTTTCTGGCGCTGGGCGCTTTGCCGACATACTTTCAGTGTCAGGCAAATTCGACGCCAGAACCGATGACGCAGGCACGTTGATCCAGGCGGCCAAGCTAAATCTAGACCCCTCGATCGAACAGGATATTGCTCTGGCTGGCGCCGTCACCTTGGCGGGTGATGTTGAGCTAAAAGGCCAAGAGGTCACACTATCCCAGCTAAGCGCGACATCGTTGAGCGAGTTCCAAGACACGCGCTTTACAGGAAATGTGCGCTATAATCAGACTGCCGTAATTGACGGTGTTATGACCGCGACCGTCCCCTCATTGTCAAAATTAGCAGCGAACTTTTCGACGGATATCCCCTATGCCGACGCCATTGAACGCATCACGGTAGACACAACGCTAGCCGGACCTGCTGACAGCCTTTCATTCCGCAACCTTAAAGCAACGCTGCAAGATGGGGCGTTAAACGGAGACTATGAAGGTTCAGCAGCGTTTAGCACCACTAATGGTCTGGACTTGGACGGTCAGCTCTCAGCGCGGGGTGACAGCCTGAGGCAATTAGCCGAAATTGGCGGTACGCCCCTCCCCCCATCAACCGAAATTGGCGATGTCTTTGAAGCCTTCAGCCTATCTGGCAAGGTTACGGGATCTGCAACCCAGATGGCTCTGTCAGGTGCAACCTTAGACCTTGATGACCTTTCGAGCACAGGTGATTTTTCTATCGACATGAGCAGCGCTCGCCCAAAACTGACGGGCACGCTCAACATCGGGGCACTCGACTTGCGACCTTACATGGACGCCTATAGCGCGCAGAAGCCCGAAGGAGAGATACAGCCTTGGAGCGAAGAGCCCCTACCCCTTGAACCGCTTCGCGCGATGGATGCCGACCTGCAAGTCACGGCGAGCTCTGTTAAGGTTGCGCGCCTATCTTTAGACGCGACGACCATGGATGTAACCTTGCGCAATGGTCGCTTGGAGGCCGATCTGCCTGCGCTGAAACTTTATCGCGGGGCGGGTAACGCAAAACTGACCTATGATGCGTCACAAGCCACGCCGCGTTTCACCCTTAATGCCGCTTTGGATGCCGTAAACAGCGAAGGCTTTTTAGGCGCGATCGCCGGTTTCACCCAAGCCACCGGGACAGCTGGAACGACTTTGGAACTCGCCGGTTCTGGACGGAGCCAAGCAGACTTGATGCGTTCCTTGAGCGGCGCGGGTTTGTATCAGCTCGCGGACGGGTCCTTGAAAGGCATTGATGCGGCAGAATTTCTGACCGGATTGGACACGGCCTTGCAGTCTCGGGCTCTGCCTTCCGGCATCGGTCCGTCATACACGACCAAATTCCGCAATTTGCTCGGCGGGTTCAAAATCGAAAATGGTGTGGCTACCGTCGACCAATTTTCTCTAAACGCCTTGGGCATAAGCGCCGAAGCGTCTGGTCAAGTCGATCTCGGCGCGCAGACCATTGATTTTCGTTTCCGCCCGAAAGCAACTGGGCCCCAAGCTAACGGGTTAGCGGCATTTGGCATACCGTTACGGTTTTCCGGTGGTTTTGGGGACGCCAAAGCCAGTCTTGATAGCGACTTTCTTGGCGAAATCGTCGAGGCAAAAGCCCGCGCAGAGGCACAGAAGCTCATTACCGATCGCGTCGGCGGCCCCGTTGGTAGCATCGTAGGGGGTTTGATAGGCGGCGGGTCGTCCTCAGACACGACAGACGGCAGCACGACGGAAGCCGCAGAGACAAACTCGCAAGCCCGCTCTCAACCCAACACTGGCGCGCTTGAGCAGGTTGTTGGTGGACTGCTTGGCGGAGGTCGACCGCAAGAGAACCCTCCCGCCGCGCCAGACACCCCGCCGGAAGCAACTGAACAAACCGAAAGCGACACGCCCGAATCCGCGGAAGAAAGTGGAGAGGACGAAACCGTAGAAGATGCTGTGCTAGGTTTATTCGGCATTAAACGCGGGGAATAGGACAGAAATTCGTCGTATATTGGCGACGGGGAGACCTTTTTGCAAAGAATACGTGCCTGAGCTCCTTTATTGGCGATTTTAGAGGAGACGTTTCTATGGGTGTTTTTGATCCTGTCATTAATGAACAGACGCCTGCGGATGACTTCACGATCGAGCAGCGTTGGAACCGCTATACAGCGGAAGAACATCAGGTTTGGGACACGCTCTATGCGCGCCAAATCGACCTCTTGGAAGGCCGAGCCGTCGAAGCGTTTCACAAGGGTCTTAGCCTACTCGATCTCAGTTCGGGCGGTATTCCCGATCTCAATATCATCAACCCCAAGCTTAAGGCCCTGACAGGATGGGAAGTTGTGATGGTACCGCATTTAGTGCCAGATGCGATTTTCTTCGATCATTTGGCCCATCGACGTTTCCCGGCTGGGCGCTTTATCCGTAAAGCGGATCAACTCGACTATATCGAAGAGCCGGATATTTTCCATGACATCTTCGGCCACGTCCCGATGCTGACCCAACCCGTCTTTGCCGATTATATGCAAGCCTATGGTAAAGGCGGGCTACGCGCGGAATCACTAGGACGATTGAAAGAACTTGCCCGGCTCTATTGGTACACAGTGGAATTTGGCCTCATCCGTAAAGACAAAAAGACAGAGATATACGGGGCGGGCATTGTGAGTAGCGCCGGCGAGACTCCATTTTGCCTGCAAAGTTCCTCCCCGCATCGGATCGCCTTTGATCTTGAACGCATTATGCGCACCGACTACCGGATTGATGATTTTCAGCAGGTTTACTTTGTTATTGAGAGCTTTGAACAGCTTCTTAACGCAACACAGCAGGACTTTGGCGCGCTTTATCAACGTCTTAGCGTAGATCAAACGACATATAAGCCAACGGACCTCGCCGCCAATGACACTGTGATTTCACAAGGATCGCAGGACACATAGGCAAGTAAGACCGTTCAACTTGCCCTCCACTAAACTGGGACGTTTTCTACCCACCACTTTCAATATCGCAAATAAAAAGCCCGGCCAAATGGCCGGGCTTAATTTCAGTCGATCCGTTTGATCTTAGTTAGACAAGCTACGCATGCCTACGTCTGACAGTTGGATCAGAACTTCTGTACGACGGTTCAGCTGCTCTTTCACGCCGTCACCCGTCTGAACAAATGGCTCTGTTTCGCCTTTGCCTTCGGATGAGATCACAGCGCGGTTAATGCCCTGACGCACTAGCTCGTCAACAGCGTCAGACGCGCGCTTACGTGAAAGGTTCAGGTTGTAAGCCGCAGAACCGGATGTGTCAGTGTGACCGACAACGCGGATGTTGTCGACCTGACAGAACTGACCGATGTCCAAGATACGGTTGATCGTGTTACGAGTCTCTGCAGACTGACCCCGGTCAAATTCGTAATAGATGATTTCCTGACGGAATTCTTGACCACACAGGCTTGCAATCGTTTCGCCTGTCCGTGTTGGGCAGAATTCTGCGGGACCGTAAACGATTGACCCATCAGGACACTCTGTCCGTGGTGGGCAGAACGCTAGATCTGTCACGACCTGACCAGAACCTTCACAAGTGAAAGTCGTTGGCTCTGGTTGCGGCTCTGGTGGGCAAAGCGCGAGGTCCGTAACTTCACTACGATCCCAGCACATTACCATGGCTGGCGGTGGTGGAGGTGGCGGAGCCACTGGCACAACGGCAACAGGCTCAGGCGTGCTTTCGCCGAAGCGATAGCGGAAACCCGTCATCAAAGAGTGACCCGTGACGTCCTCGAGATCTGTGATGAGCGTGGTGGTAGGCGGAACTTGCGCGCCTGTACCATCGAATACATCGATACGGCCTGACAAGTTGTAGTCACCGAGATCATAATAACGGTAGTCCGTAACCCAGTGCAGCTTTGGCGTGATTTCATAGCCAAGACCAAAGATCAGGTTCCAAGCGAGGTTAGAATCAGTTTCTGTGACCTGACATGACCGCCCGAAATCATCGGATAGGCCAGCGGACAGACAAGTCGGGTTGCGGATCACATCATTCGTGTCGTCCATGTCAACGACCGGGCTCAAGAAGTCATGAGCGAATGCAGACACATCACCACGGCTGTACCCAACACCCGCACCGATGTAAGGCTCGAAACGGCCAAAATCATCGAAGTCGTACAAAACGTTGAAGAAGACCTGATCAGCGTTGATCTTTGCCCCTGTGGAGGGTGCGCCATTGATTGTACCGAAATCAGTGAACAGTGACGATCCGTCCAACTCGACACGCCAGTTATTCCCGAAATCGTAACCAACGCCCAGTGAGTATGCTAGATCGCCTGGACCAGCAACATCTCCCAAAAGTCCATCAGTGGTAAGCGGGTTGCCTGGAATGTCTGCTGTAAACTCAGCATCATCGATAAGGCCATAACCGGCCTGTCCGCGCAAATATACGCCACTGTCTTGAGCAACCGCTAGCGTTGGCGCCAGCATGGCGGCCGTTGCGGCTGCGATAAGAAGCTTATGCTTCATGTTGTCCTCCGTAAAATGGTCATAGCCATCGTGTGATTCTAGAATTTCGTGACCTCAGGTCCCGGCTCCGCATCTCCGCTACACCAAGTTTTTCGTTCTGGCCACAGTGGACTTCTGCCAAATTGGTGATTTGGAAAGATTTTTTACTTTTTCGTTGCAAATCTGCACCACTTCGCGCCGAAATGCGGCAAAACCAACGCATTCAGAGCGAGCTAAGACGCAATTCTCAACAATGAAGGGAATGGTACGCCCACACGGACTCGAACCGTGGACATCCTCATTAAAAGTGAGGCGCTCTACCAACTGAGCTATGGGCGCATTTCACAACAGAACGACGCAAAAGCCGTTATGAGAGCGCGCTAACTAAGGACCGACCCACCAAGCGTCAAGGCGTTTTGATCGCTCCACCTGCATTCCAGTTGCGGCGAAATTGCACAACAAAATCACTGAACGTTCCGGCAACGATCTCCGATCGGATACGCCGCATCAAATCTTCGAAATAGGCGATGTTGTGCCACGACAACAACATCTGCCCAAGCATCTCTTTCGACCTGATAAGATGATGCACATAAGCGCGGCTATAATTCTGACTCGCATGGCAGTTGATTGTCGCATCGAGTGGGCTTTGATCATCTGCGAATTCAGCACGCTTGATGTTATAAGGGCCTTGATCGGTCCAGACCTGCCCGTGTCGGCCTGAGCGTGTAGGGATTACGCAATCAAACATATCGATACCCCGCCATACGGCCTCGACAATATCAATCGGTTTGCCAACGCCCATAAGGTAACGCGGACGATCTTGAGGCAAATGCGGCGTCGTGAAATCCAGAACCTCACACATTGTCTCATGCCCCTCCCCTACGGCCAGACCGCCGACAGCATAACCGCCATAACCGCCGAGCGCGATAGACCGCTCAGCGCTTTCCTGACGAAGCTCTGGGTAAACGGAACCCTGGACGATTGCGAAAAGGGTTTGCCTTTCTTTTTCGCCAAAGGCGGCGATAGATCGCTCCCCCCAGCGCAAAGAGAGCTCCATGCTAGAGCGAGCTTGTTCAGGCGTTGCGGGAAATGGGGTGCATTCATCAAACTGCATGCAAATATCTGCCCCCAAGAGGTCCGCTTGGATTTCCATGCTGCGTTCCGGCGTTAGCATATGCTTGGAGCCATCAATGTGAGACCGGAACTCTACCCCTTGCTCACTCATCTTGCGAAGCTTGGACAAGCTCCAGACCTGAAACCCGCCAGAGTCTGTGAGCATTGGCCCGTCCCAACCACAGAATTTGTGTAGCCCACCGAGCGCGGATACCCGCTCCGCCCCTGGGCGCAACATCAGGTGATAGGTATTGCCAAGGATAATGTCCGCGCCGGTCTGGCGGACTTGATCCATATACACGCCTTTGACTGTCGCCGCTGTGCCAACGGGCATAAAGGCCGGTGTTTGAATATCGCCGCGGGTCGTGGATAGCGTACCGGTCCGGGCGCGGCCGTCCTTTGCATGAATGGTATAAGGGAAAACCGCCATTAAGCCCGCCAGATCAGCGAACTATCGCCGTAGGAATAAAACCGATACCCCGTTTCAATTGCATGGGCATAGGCCGCCTGCATTCGGTCAAGCCCCGCCAGCGCGCTCACCAGCATAAAGAGCGTCGATTTGGGCAAATGGAAATTCGTCATCAAGCCATCAATGACTTGGAACTGATAGCCGGGCGTAATGAAGATATCTGTATCGATGGTCTGCGCAATGATCTCTCCGTTTTTCCGCTGTGCGCCCTCCAAAGTGCGTAGGCTCGTTGTACCAACAGCAATCACGCGACGACCCTCAGACTTGGCTCTATTGATCGCATCCGCTGCCGGATGACGGATTTCGCCGACCTCGCTATGCATAATGTGATCGTCGGTATCGTCCGCGCTCACCGGCAAGAATGTCCCCGCTCCGACATGTAAGGTCACCCGTGCGATCTCAATATCGCGTTCACCCAGCGCTTCAAACACAGACGGAGTAAAATGAAGGCCTGCGGTTGGGGCTGCAACAGATTGCGCGTGTTTGGGATCGGCGTAAATCGTTTGATAGTCGCCCCGATCCCGTTCATCGACATCACGCTTCCGGCCAATATAAGGTGGCAGAGGCATGTTACCCACACGCTCTAGCGCTGCATGTAACGCCGCATCCGCGCGGTCAAACCGAAGGCTGACCGTTCCCCCGTCACGTGATAAAACCACGGCAGAAAAATCGTCGCTAAAGTGGAGCCTGTCACCCATTTGTAAGCGCTTTGCCGGTCGGGCAAAAGCGCGCCATTCTGTGCCTTCACCTTCCAGCAGGTTTATATCGACTTGCACATCACCGCCGCCGCCATGCGCACGGGCAGGACGCACCCCCTTCAATGCCGCTGGAAACACGCGCGTATCATTAAGAACAAGCAGGTCGCCCGGCTGCAATAGCTGCGGTAAATCCCGAACGACATGATCAGAGAGTGTTTCGCCAACGCATAAAAGCCGCGCACTGTCGCGCGGCTCTGCGGGTCGAAGCGCAATGCGCTCTTCCGGAAGATTAAAGTCGAACAGATCGACTTTCATGGCATGAAAACCCTTTAGGCGTCGACGACGCTGGCTTTGACGATTTTGCCCGGATAGCGGGGCGGCTCGCCTTTTGGCAGGGCGTCTACAATGTCCATGCCCTCTTCGACTTCGCCCCAGACCGTGTACTGATTGTCCAGGAACTGACTGTCGTCGAGGCAGATAAAGAACTGGCTGGACGCGCTGTTCGGGTCGCTACTGCGGGCCATGGAACATACGCCGCGCAGATGCGGGTGACGGTTAAACTCCGCCGGGATTTTTTCTTTATAGCCGCCCATGCCGGTGCCGTTCGGGCAGCCGCCTTGCGCCATGAAACCATCGATCACGCGGTGAAATGTCAAGCCGTCATAAAAGCCTTCTTTCGCCAGCTTTGTGATTTGCGCAACGTGCTTCGGGGCCAAATCAGGCCGCAGCAAGATCGTGACGTCGCCTTCAGTACCGGTTTGTGTATCAAGGCTTAGAATAAGTTTTTCGGCCATTTATATCGGCTTTCTTCTTTGGGGGTTGTGTTAGTTTACGACACGCGTCGGGATTTCGACGTCACAAATGTCATCATAAGTTTGGGTTTCGATCCAACGCGCAAACGCGTCTGATGTTGTATCAAGTACTTGAACGGTGGGCCGGACCGCATCTGGCATATCGGACGCAATACGCACCCGGGTCATGCGATCCGCCTCAAAGACAGGGTCTTGGCCAACGGTACCGATATTAAAGCTCTCCAAGAACTCCCGTCCCATAACGGTCGAGCCCCAAATTGAATATTGCGCATCCAAATGCTCGGCCGTTCCGCGCATTAGGAAGAACTGGCTATTCGCACTGTTCGGATCCGATGTCCGAGCGGCAGAGGTGACCCCGCGACAGTGCAGGCCCATCGCCCCGACCTTTCCGTCATTGGTTAAAATAGCTTGGCTGATTGGCTGCGTTGCGACAGGCAGCGCCTTATAAAAGCCTGTGCCAACCTGCTGCTGCTCATTTCCCCGCGCGCCAACAAGTGTCACCTTCATGTCTTCGCCGCGCCGAAAGGTAAACTCGGCGGGAATGTCGGGCAGATCACTATCGCCTGTGCCGTTCCCGTTAGAGCCATCACCCGTCTGATTCATGAACCCATCGATGACACGGTGGAACGGCACGTCATCGTAAAAACCGTCCCGGGTCAGCGTTTTCATCTGCGTCACATGCAAGGGCGCGATTTCAGGATAAAGCTCAACACCGACTGTGCCCTGTGTGGTTTCAATCACCATCAGGTTTTCAGCATCCACAGTGCGCCACGCACTGTCAGGGAAAGCATTATTCGCGGTGATGGCGCCATCCGCATAGCTTTGAGAATTTTCAGCTGAGCAAGCTGGGCTTGCGACGGCGAGCGCCGTCAGCGCTGCAAGTCGTAGAGCATGTTTCATAGCAGTCTGTCTCTTAAGTAAACTTCGCTTTTAGGGCGCGCGCCACATCGGGCGACACGAACTGGTCGATCTCGCCGCCTAACCGGGCAATCTCTTTGACCAGTCGGGACGCAATCGTCTGATATTGAGGATCGGCCATTAGGAAGACAGTTTCAATATCGGGATTCAGTCGATCATTCATACCGGCCATCTGAAATTCATATTCAAAATCGGAAACGGCGCGCAGACCCCGAACGATCATAGAGGCCCCGCATTCTTCGACGAAGTGAATCAGTAGACCCTCAAAGGGCTTCACCTCTACCTCAATACGGTCGCGGAAAGGCTCGACGACCCGCTCAACCATAGCCACGCGGTCATTGAGAGAGAAAAGCGGATTTTTACCCCGATTAATTGCCACACCCACAATGAGCTTGTCGCAAAGACGAGAGGCACGCTTTAAAATATCCAAATGACCCAAGGTCATAGGGTCAAATGTACCCGGATAAAGCGCAATGCGCGGGGTGGCGGTCGCGTTCGTCATGCCCTCTCTATAGCGACTATCACAGTTTCGGCTAGTGTTAGTGCGCGGGCTTCAGCGAATGCGTGTCGGGAAAGAAAAACTCACCGTTGTTGGATCAACGGTTGAGTCGCGAAGTGTACCTGAGGGCGAAATGCGCACATGCGTTACCGCGTCATCAAAAGCCGAGGTCGGCACATAGCCAAAAACAGGTGGACCACTAACGGTATCAGAATAATCCACATTCGCGGCAGTACAGCACGACAAGCCGGATGGCGGGGTCGAATTGTCTACGAACAGGATCGGTGCACTCGTATCGAGAATGACTTCCTCGGGCAGCGAATCAATGATGGTAAGCGAGTCGGCATCCATGGCTCCGCCAGAATTCGTCATTGATATTGTATAAACAGCATTGTTTCCCGGAATAGCGAAACTAGGGGCCGCCATAGCATCCTCGATCGCCACTGTTTTCACAGCGTCTACAACGGGATCAACAAAAGCTGTAATGGTGACGTTATCAAATCCACCTGACTCGTCATTACCGCCTTGGTTCAAAAATGTCCGCAGCGTCAAATCAAGTGTCGTTCCGGGGGCATTAACCGTCAGGTTCACACGATGTGGCTGATCCTGATACCAGGGTCGGTCAGTCAAATTGAACGCATTGTTTGTGGCCGCTGCCAAAGGCGTATGCGCCCAATCAACTGTGCCATTCGCACCGGATCGAGCGACCTGCTCTGTGCTAAATGGAAGGCTGAATATCTGCGTCCCATCGACATCGACTTGCAGGCGGTCAAACCCCCATTGCGCTGTGTTATCCCAGCTATCAAAGCGATAGAAGTCAAATTCAACCTCCACGCGACTTGTCCCTGCGGGAAGCGTAAAGGTCCGGCTCGTCTCGGTCGGACTATTATCAAATCGACCTAGAAAACGCGTATAGTCATTGTCAAAATCGGTGTTGTTGACGCTCCACCCCGTTACGGGCAAAGTTTCAAAATCATTTGTGTAAACAACCGTTTGCGCCAAAACTTGACCAGCACACATCATCACGGTCAATGCGCCGATACCCCCGATTAGTTTCTGTGACCCAAAACGTCCCACACGCTGGTCCAACTCTCAGCTTACAGTCTTGTAGACTGTAAAACAGGGAGTCTTGCTGTTGGATTAATTGGCTGAGGCGGTCTTGAAACGACGGGTTCCGGCTAGTCGTCCTCGCCATATACCGCCTCTCGGGCTTCGCTAAGCGCTTCGGCCATCTTGGCCCGTAGACCTTGATCCGAAATCTCAACCGATGCGTCATCAAGATCCGCTCTAAGCTTGCGGAAGACATCGTCATCGCCGGCTTCTTCCATATCTGCCGTGATAACCTGAAGGATATAAGCCTTTGTTTCCGCCTCATCCTTGCCCATCAGTTCTGCGGCCCATTGACCGAGAATTTTGTTACGGCGCGCTTCGGCCTTGAACTCTTTCGCGGCATCCATGACATATTTAGTTTCAGAAGCGTTCTTACGATCGTCAAAAACGGACATGTAGTCTCCAATCTATCGGCATAGCCTATTCGGTTTTGTCAGGGCATTACGCGCGGACTTTGCCCCCCGCAAGCTGCATTTGACGTGGAAAAACGCCTAAAAAGACCCTGCGGCGCGTTGCCGCCCTGCCCGCACTCCGCTATGCGGCGCTCTTAAGTCACGGGAGCGCTCGAGACGATGAGTCGACGCAAAAAACTCTACGAAGGTAAGGCCAAGATCCTCTATGAGGGGCCAGAGCCCGGCACACTCGTGCAATACTTCAAGGACGACGCGACGGCGTTCAATGCACAAAAGAAGGCCACATTGGACGGGAAAGGTGTGCTGAACAATCGCATTAGCGAGTTCATCATGGTGCGCTTGGGCGAAATCGGCATACCGACACACTTCATCAAACGCCTCAACATGCGAGAACAGCTGATCAAGAAGGTCGAGATCGTGCCGCTGGAAGTCATCTGCCGAAATGTAGCGGCCGGCACCATGGCCAAGCGCCTTGGGATTGAAGAGGGCGAGAAGCTACCCCGCGCGGTCGTTGAATTCTGCCTCAAACGTGACGATCTGGGCGACCCTCTGATTGCCGAGGAACATATCTACGCTTTCGGTTGGGCCAGTCAGTCAGAGATTGACGAAATCATCGCCATGACCTTGCGCATCAATGACTTCCTGCAAGGTATGTTTGGCGGTGTTGGGATCAAGCTTATCGATTTCAAGATCGAATTTGGCCGCCTCCCAGCCCCCGATGGTTTGGGCGGACATATGATCGTCTTGGCTGATGAGATCAGCCCGGATAGCTGTCGCCTTTGGGACCGCGAAACCGACAAGAAACTCGACAAAGATCGCTTCCGTCGTGACCTCGGCGACGTCACCGAAGCTTACACCGAAGTGGCCACCCGCCTCGGCATCATTAAACAAAATCCGACGGGCGCGACCCTGTCCGTTGTCTCCTCGAACGACTGAGTTTCCCTATGATTGCTCATATTTATGTCGGCCTGAAACCCGGCGTTCTGGACCCACAAGGGCGGACCATTGCCCGCTCACTCAATGATTTGGGCTATGATGAAGTCCTAGACGCAAAGCAAGGTAAGGTCATTACGCTGACCCTTGCTGACAGCGATCCTGAATTGGCCGAAGCCCGCATTACCGAAATGTGCGACCGCCTGCTCGCCAATACGGTGATTGAGAGCTACCGCATCGAGATCGAAGCGCCTGTGAAGACAGAGACGGACGCGTGACACAAACAGCCGTCATTGTTTTTCCCGCCTCTAATTGCGACCGTGACGCTGTCACAGCATTGGAGCAAATTACAGGTCGCGAACCCTACCGCGTCTGGCACCGGGAGACCCGCCTGCCTGATGATGTGAAGTTTGTCGTTGTGCCGGGTGGTTTCTCTTACGGGGATTATCTACGCAGCGGAGCAATCGCCGCGCAAAGCACGATCATGCGCGACATTAAGGACAAATCCGAAAAGGGCCTACCCGTCGCCGGAATTTGCAATGGCTTCCAAATCCTGACCGAAGCACGCATGCTTCCCGGAGCCTTGATGCGAAATGTCGGGCAAAAATTCGTCTGTTCCGTCGAGCCTTTGCGAGTCGCCAATAGCCAGACCCGCTTCACCAAGCACTTCGGCAAAGACCAGCTCATCAACATTCCGGTTGCACACCATGACGGAAACTATTTCGCCGATGATGAAACCTTGAAGGCCATTGAGGGGAATGGCCAAGTCGTCTTTCGCTATGCCAACAACCCCAATGGCTCTCGGAACGACATAGCTGGCATCATTAATGCGCGCGGCAATGTCTTGGGTATGATGCCTCACCCCGAACGCGCCGTCGATGCTCAGCACGGCGGCACTGACGGGATCAATCTGTTCAAGTCGATCTTGGAGTCGCTCTAATGACCGACCTTTTTTCAGGACCGCATACTATCACGCCCGAAGTGGTCGCGGAACACGGGCTTTCGCCCAGCGAATATGACATCATCCTCGATCGGTTGGGCCGCGAGCCGAACCTGACAGAGCTTGGTATTTTCTCCGTCATGTGGTCGGAACATTGTTCCTATAAGTCCTCACGCCGTCACTTAGCGAAGTTTCTGACCAGCGGCCCCCGCGTCATTCAAGGCCCCGGCGAAAATGCGGGCGTCATCGACATTGATGATGGTGACGCGATCATCTTCAAAATGGAAAGCCATAACCACCCGTCATACATCGAGCCTTATCAAGGCGCCGCGACAGGCGTGGGCGGGATTATGCGCGATGTGTTCACCATGGGCGCGCGGCCGATTGCGCTGATGAATGCCTTACGTTTTGGTGCACCAGATCACCCAAAGACGAAAAGCCTCGTCGATGGTGTCGTTGCGGGCATTGGCGGCTATGGGAATTGCGTCGGCGTGCCGACGGTGGGCGGCGAGACAAATTTCCACCCCGGCTATAATGGCAATATCCTCGTCAACGCCATGTGTGTGGGCTTGGCACGCGCCGATAACGTCTTCTATTCCGCCGCCAAAGGCGTCGGCAATCCGATCTTCTATGTTGGCTCCAAGACGGGTCGCGACGGCATTCACGGGGCGACTATGGCGTCTGCTGAATTTGACGACGATAGCGAAGAAAAGCGCCCCACTGTTCAGGTCGGTGATCCCTTCACGGAAAAACTGCTGATCGAGGCGTGCCTCGAATTAATGGCAACCGACGCCATCATCGCTATTCAGGATATGGGGGCCGCCGGCCTCACCTCCTCATCCATTGAAATGGCAGACAAAGGCGGCGTTGGGATTTCACTCAACCTCGATAAAGTCCCGCAGCGTGAAGAGGAGATGACAGCTTATGAAATGATGCTGTCTGAGAGCCAAGAGCGCATGCTCATGGTGATCCAACCCGGGAAGGAAAAGCTGGCCTTTGACATCTTTGAAAAATGGGATCTGGACGTTGCGCAAATCGGCAAGACAACGGACACAGGTCGCCTCGTCCTGCGTCATAAGCGCAAGAAAGTCTGCGATATTCCGATTGCCCCACTGGCTGATGATGCGCCGAATTATGACCGGCCGCACGTGCCGACAGAAAAGCGCGACACGCTATTGCCGCATGATGTGGTGGAAACGCAGGACTATAACGATGCCCTGCTCCGCGTCATGACGGATCCGGATATTGTGTCAAAGCGCTGGATCTGGGAACAATATGATCGCCACGTGATGGCCGACACAGTCGATAGCAGCCAGTCCGGCGGTGACGCTGCCATTGTTCGTATCCATGGCAGTAACAAAGCCGTCGCCATCACCACAGATTGTACGCCGCGATATGTTTATGCAGACCCCTATGAAGGCGGGAAGCAATGTGTGGCTGAAACTTGGCGTAACCTCACGGCAGTTGGCGCTGATCCCATCGCGATCACGGATTGCCTGAACTTCGGCAATCCTGAACGCCCGGAGATTATGGGCCAATTTGTCGGCGCGATTGAGGGCATGAACGAAGCCTGCCGCGCCTTTGACTATCCTGTCGTGTCCGGCAATGTGTCGCTCTATAATGAGACCAATGGCGTGGCCATCCCGCCGACGCCAGCCGTGGGCGGCGTGGGCTTAATCCCGAACCTTGAATATTGTGCCACACTCGCCGGATGGCGCGAGGGCGACACGCTGATCCTGATCGGCGATACGCAAGGCCATTTGGGTAGCTCTATCTATCTGCGCGCGATCCAACGCCGTGAAGATGGCGCCCCGCCACCTGTCGATCTGGCAGTAGAGAAATCCAATGGCGATTATGTGCGCAAGCTGATCCGCAATCGCCGCGTATCCGCTGTGCATGATCTGTCTGATGGCGGGCTCGCTGCCGCGGCAAGTGAAATGGCTTTCACAACTGGTATTGGCTGCTCTCTTAGCAACCCGTCCGATCTTCCCGCCCACGCTTTCTATTTTGGCGAAGATCAGGCGCGCTATCTCGTTGCGACCGATAAAAATTCGATCAACCCGATCTTATCAACGGCTGATAGCCTTGGCGTAGGCGCCGTTGTTGTCGGCACAGTCGGCGGCGATAAAATCCAGGCCGAGGGTGCGTTTGATGTGACCCTAGCCGGGCTGAAGGAGAGGTGGTCAACCTGGCTACCGAACCTGATGCACGGCGCAACGGAGACCGTGTAATGGCCATGCCAGCCGAAGCGATTGTCGCCTTGATCAAAGAGGCAATGCCTGACGCCGAGGTCGAAATGATTGACCTTGCAGGCGACAATAATCACTGGAAGGCCGTGATTACGTCAGAGGCGTTCCGCGGAAAATCCCGTGTTGCGCAGCACCAGCTTGTTTATGCCTCACTTAAAGGCAAAATGGACGGCGCGGATGGGGAGCTTCACGCCCTCGCCCTAGAGACGAAAACTCCCTAACAGCCGACGTCTTGATCCCCGCAATGTGACTTCCTAGCTACAGGTCACAGCCCCCTGAGGAGACCCCCATGTCTGACAATCCTGTTCACGCTCAAATCGCCGAAACTGTAAGCGCCAATGACGTGGTTCTTTACATGAAAGGCACGCCAACATTTCCGCAATGCGGATTTTCCTCAACGGTTGTACAAGTGCTCGATTATCTTGGGGTCGATTATGCGTCAGTGAATGTTTTGGAAGATCCTGCCATTCGCCAAGGCATTAAAGAGGTCAATAACTGGCCGACTATCCCGCAAGTCTTCGTCAAAGGCGAGTTTATCGGCGGCTGCGATATTGTCCGCGAGATGTTTGAATCTGGTGAATTACGGACGCTATTGGCGGATAAAGGTGTTGCTCTAGCGACCTGAGGTATTCGCACACCCCTCAATCACATAAAACACGCATTAGGTGTTTTCATATATATACATTAAATAATACGTAACCACAACGTGTCATATACGCTCCCGATTAAGTCATTTGTCGGAATGGAGGAGCGTAGAATGATAAATTCTGGACGCGTTTTCGCTTCCCCGAAACGGACAACACTTGCAAACTTTGAAGCGCATGAGAGCCTGACGGCCGGCTTTCGTCGTCGTTATCGAAAGCAAACCCAAACGCGAATGGGCTGGCGTCGCGCCCTGTTCTCAGCCCTGTCGATTTGCTTGGGCCTTGCTTCGACTTTCGTCGCACTGCATTACGTTCCAGCACATCTCAGTCCCGGCACCCTTATTCGGGTTTCAGACCTCGACACGCAGGTCTTAGACGGTGAAGCCACTGGTTTCCTCGCCGTTTTAGAGCCTTATTGGGATAGCTTACAAACGCGACGAACCTATGTTTGGGCAGGCGAAACAATAGAGGTAAAATTCGAACGACACGCTCAAGACAACTTGCAACTCGTCGTCAAACGTTGCGCATCCCAGCTCGTCCTAGAAGTTTTTGCGTGTAACGTTGAAAGTCAGGACGTGTTTTCGGTTTCGCGCTCCAGAGGACAGCAAAAGCTAAAGATCTATGAATCCGGCTTTTACCACTTCGCAGAAATCCAAAACAGCCAATCGAGAGTGATTTGGCGACGCGCCAAGCGCGTTAAAGAGGGACAAAACATTTAGGTTACTTAAACGCTAAGGGCGATTTAAGCCGCCAGAAACATTGCCCTGTTAAAATAAGTGCACCATTTCGGTCTATTTGACGGAAAAAAGGGGCGCTTAATGGGAAACTCTATCAGCATATTCAAATCGAAAAAGCGTAGGTCATCAGCGACCTACCACATCAAAGAAAACTTTGCTCAAGGCTTTCGCAAACGTCACGGGAAACGCCGGGGTGGGGCTATAGGTCTTTTCCGTTTGTTATTCTCTGCCAGCTCTCTTTGCTTAGGATTTGGGGCAATTTTCGTCGCCCTGCACTACGTTCCGGCCTATCTCACCCCGGGCAATGTGATGCGGGTGTCTGATCTGGACCGGAAGGTTATGACGAATACAACCGATGGGGCGTTGGGCGTTTTGGCCCCCTATTGGGATAGTTTACAGACGCGCCGAACCTATGTTTGGGCCGGCGACACAATCGCTGTGGAATACGCCCTAGAAAACAGCAACAGCCTGCAGCTCAACATTAAGCGCTGTGCATCTCAAATCGTTTTGGAAGTGTTTGCCTGCAATATTGTTAGCGAACAAACGATCAACCTATCCGGACAGAGGGGCATGCACAGGTTCCGCCTAAACGAGGCCGGGTTTTACTACTTCTCGGAAGTTCACAGTGGAAATGGCCAAGTCGTTTGGCGACGAAACTAAGCCCGTCTGGCAATAAAAAACCCGCCGTGAACAGGCGGGTTTTCAAATCGAAAATATCGCCGACTTAGCGCGAATAGAATTCGACCACGAGGTTGGGTTCCATCATGGCTGCATATGGCACTTCGTCAAAGCTTGGAACGCGCGTGAAGGTCGCCTTCATGCCCTTGACGTCAAGATCGACATATTCCGGCACATCGCGCTCTGCCAGCTCAAGGGCTTCGAGAACAAGCGCCATCGTCTTGGACTTTTCGCGAACTTCGATGACATCGCCGGGCTTTACACGATAAGACGGGATGTTGACCTTCTTACCGTTGACCAAAACGTGGCCGTGATTGACGAACTGACGCGACGCAAAGACGGTCGGTACGAACTTCGCGCGGTAAACAACGGCATCTAGGCGCTGCTCCAGCAGGCCGATCAGGTTTTCTGACGTATCGCCCTTCATGCGAACGGCTTCGTCATATGTGCGGCGGAACTGTTTTTCCGTGATGTTGCCGTAATAGCCTTTGAGCTTCTGCTTGGCGCGCAACTGCGTGCCGAAGTCAGACATTTTACCGCGACGACCGGCGCCGTGCTGCCCGGGAGGGTTTTGGCGCTTGTTGAACGGTGACTTGGGACGGCCCCAGATGTTTTCGCCCATTCGGCGGTCGATTTTATATTTTGCGGAGTGACGCTTAGACATAGGTGCGCCTGCCTTTCTTATCTTCGCGGACCGGTCCAAGTAAGGACGATTACAACGGCGGTCACGGCGAAATCCCGTAATGCGCGGCCCAATAAGCCCGGCCGTCAACAAGTCAAGCGACAGCCGCAGACGCACATTCAAAGCGCGACATCTCAGGCGCGCTGTGGCAGGGGGCGGATGTGAACGAAACCCCGCCTTCAAACGAGTCGCAAAAAGGCCTTGCCAGCGCGATTGCTGCCTTCACCATTTGGGGGCTATTTCCGGTTTATTTTGTCTGGACCCAAGCGGTTCCAGCGGTTGAGATGGTCGCGCACCGGGTGGTTTGGTCACTGCCCTTCGGCCTCGCTGTGCTTTTTGTTCTCAAACAGTGGCGGGCTTTGGTCACGGCGATGCGAAGCCCCAAAACTCTCGGCTTTCTGTTTCTGGCGGCCGTTTTTCTCGCTGTGAATTGGGGCGTTTACATTTACGCCATTCAAATAGGAGAGATTTTTCAGGGTAGCCTTGGCTATTACATCAACCCGCTCTTTAACGTCCTTGTCGGGTTCCTTGTCTTCAAAGAACGGCTATCACGCTGGCAAACCTTTGCTATCGCCCTGGCCGCGACAGGGGTTGCGATCCTCACGATTTACGGCGGCGTCTTCCCTTGGATTTCCCTTATCCTTGCCAGCACATTTTGTGTCTATGGCGCCCTAAGGAAATTCGTCGAAGTCCCAGCAATGGCGGGACTTATGGTCGAAGTGCTTGTGCTGATCCTGCCCGCTTTGGGCTATCTATTATGGGTTGGTCATCAGGGGGCGTCTCTGTTTGGGCAAGATATAGGGCTGACCCTGCTCTTACTGGCCGCCGGACCTATCACGCTTATCCCGCTTCTCTGCTTTACCTTCGCCGCGCGCCGCATCCGCCTTTCAACATTGGGCGTTTTACAGTTCATCGGGCCGACACTGCAATTTGCCTGTGGCCTCTATTACGGCGAGCAATTCACCACCGCCCATGCGTGGTGCTTTGGATTTATCTGGGCGGGTGTCGCGCTATTCGCACTTGATGCGGCCGCTCAGACAAGGCGACCAATAAGCACGCCCAGCGCATAGGCGACGAAGACAATCAAAAGCTGCGAGAAAAACAGAAAGACTCCGTCCAAGATCATATTCTGATCCGGCGCTTGGGGCTGTTCGCGTAAAGCCTGACGACGCGGCATAAAGACAGAAACAGCACTGGCAAAAGCCAGCACGAACAATATTGGCGCAGCAGGCCGCAAGCCCATCCCATAGCCCCCAAGGGCGGCGGCGATCGCAATAATGACATAAGGCATGAAACGCATAGCGGGGCGATATGGGAAATTATAAGCGGACACAATGGGCCTGGCTGCGACGCGTTATCGTTCCAGCTTTCGTTTGCGTTCAATATGCCGACCGCGACCCTTGGCGAGCGCCTTCACAATCCCCCGAAAGGTGCGGACTTCTTGCTCAGTCATCCTCGCTCGGACGAGCGGAGCGCGGATATTCTGACGCATTAGCGCTTTCTTGGCCGCCGGATAGAAAAAGCCCGCCTCTTCCAGCTCTTCTTCCAAATGCTCGAACAAACGAACAAGATCCGACCGGTCGGCCACGGCACTGAGTTCAGGATCAAAGACATCCGGGATGTCGACCTCCCCAGACTGCGCCCAAAGCAGCGCGAAGACATTCACCGCTTGGGCGAGGTTCAGGGACTGAAACGCTGGATTGACCGGATAGGTCAGGATCGCATCAGACAACGCCACATCCGCATTGGACAGCCCGGCCTTTTCCGCCCCGAACAAAATGCCCGTGCGCGTGCCTTGCGCTTCCAGCGCGCGTAGCTCTCCGCCAATCCCGGACACGCCTTTCACGGGCAGTTCAATTTCGCGGCGTCGGGCGGTCGCACTCAGGACAAAATTGAGGTCCGCAATCGCCTCTTCTGTCGTGTCGAACAGCTTGGCATTCTCCACCACGGATAGCGCGCCCGCTGCCAGCGTCTTGGCCCGCTCATTCGGCCAACCATCACGCGGGGCGACGAGGCGGAGGTCCGTCAGGCCAAAATTCAACATAGACCGCGCTGCCGATCCGATATTCTCGCCCATCTGCGGATTGACCAAAATGACGGCGGGGGCGTTGAGCTCCGGCCCACCGACAGGGCGGCCCAACTGGTCATGCACTTCCTTGCCTGGTTTATTCGCACCCATGATGGTCTTACCTTACCCCTTTAACTCGGCGCGCAAGGTGGTATAGGCGCGCCACACATTCTCATGCGCCCCATGACGGGCCGCGCAACTGATTTCAATTTCTAAAGCAAGCTGAGGCTGACATGGCAAAAATCAAGGTCAACAATCCGGTCGTCAACATGAATGGTGACGAGATGACGCGGATCATCTGGGACATGATTATCGAGCGACTGATCGAGCCCTATCTCGACATTGATCTGCTTGACTACGACCTCTCTATACAGAGCCGTGACGCGACCGATGATCAGATCACTGTTGATGCGGCCAATGCGATCAAGAAATACAATGTCGGCATCAAATGCGCGACCATCACGCCGGATGAGCAGCGCGTCGAAGAATTCGACTTGAAACAAATGTGGCGCTCGCCGAACGGCACGATCCGCAATATTCTGGGTGGTGTTGTCTTCCGCGAGCCGATCATCTGCTCCAACATTCCGCGTCTGGTCCCCGGCTGGACGCAGCCTATCGTCATTGGCCGTCACGCTTTTGGCGATCAGTATAAGGCGACGGACTTCGTCGTTCCCGGCAAAGGCACAGCCACGATCAAATTTGAAGGCGAAGACGGAGAAGTCATCGAGCACAAGATTTTCGACTTCCCGGGCGGCGGCGTCCTGATGGGTATGTATAACCTTGACAAGTCGATCGAAGACTTTGCCCGCGCTTGCTTTAACTACGGCATCCAGCGCCGCTGGCCCGTCTACATGTCCACGAAGAACACGATCCTCAAAAAATATGATGGTCGGTTTAAGGACATCTTCCAGCATATCTATGACAATGAATTCAAAGATAAGTTCGAAGAGTTTGGCGGCGAATATCAGCACCGCTTGATTGACGATATGGTCGCGGCGGCGATGAAATGGTCCGGCGGCTATATCTGGGCCTGTAAGAACTATGACGGCGACGTGCAGTCCGACACGGTTGCGCAGGGCTTTGGCTCGCTCGGCCTGATGACCTCCTTCCTGTTGACGCCCGATGGCAAGACAATGGAAGCCGAAGCCGCGCACGGTACGGTCACGCGCCACTATCGCAACCACCAAAAGGGCGAAGCAACATCGACCAACTCCACCGCGTCCATCTTCGCGTGGACGCGCGGCCTCGCCCATCGCGGCAAGCTCGACGATAATGAAGCGCTCGTGAAGTTTGCTACAACGCTGGAACAAACCGTCATCGACACCATCGAAGGTGGCCAGATGACGAAAGACTTGGCGCTTCTGGTCGGCGATCAGCAAGGCTGGCTGACAA
>CAZSUW010000021.1:10195-36898 GCA_964610115.1 uncultured Algimonas sp. | reverse complement strand
AAAAGTCTCTCTTAGCCTAGACCCAAATCTGTGCCATGGGCGCTGACGTCAGACAATCAATTGGGCACGAGCGGGCGTGGCGGCAGGATTTGGAGCATTTGGCGGTGCCGGTTTGGCTGCAAGAGCTTTTCAGTTTGGAAAGCATAGCATGAAGTATAATAATGTTTCGCGTCGTTTGCGGCGTCAAATTGGGCCAGAAAAAATGAAGGGCAAAGAATTTCATCATTGGGCCTTTCGGAGAGGCGGACGTGAAGGTCCCAGTAAACGCAATCACCCACTGAACCTCAATCCGCTTACGAAAAGAATACATCGACGCATTCATGGGCGATGGAAAGGACTGGACAACTTCAATCCAATTACGGCCACATGGTACGGCATGCCCCCATGGACAAAAGTTGCGTTGGGAGCACCAATAGTCGGCACAGGTGTTGAAGCAATTGATAAGGACTGCGGGTGTTGAAACTGAAATTTCCAGTTATGTCACTGGCTCCTAGTTCACTGGCTGGCCGAATACAGTACGAAGCTGACCTCAGTGTCCGCTTGCTGGAATTTGAAGATAATCCCCAATGGCATCCAGAATTTGTACTAGATGCAACAGGACGGTTGTTTCCGGTCGTTTCGGTGGAAAAACAAGCCCTTCGAGACCTTACTCTTCGTCAGCTTTTCGAGTATTTTCGCTTCCAGTGGATGTGGCTGCAATTCGGAGGCACGCACTGGTTTAAACATAGCTTTGGCCCGCCAAGGCAACTCACCCATGCCGAGGCTTGTGACCTGCTTGTTGCCCACGCCTTGAAAGTGAATAAGCGTTGGAAACCTAATGGACCGTCTATAAAGGAGTTTCGTGAAGGTTTGGAGAGTGGTTCAAGCTTCAAGGATATAACCAAAATTGGCTATGCGATGGGCGATTAATGTATGCGTGACGGGTCCGTCCATTGATAATCCCGCTGCGAACCCGCAGATTAGCACAGTAGCGACCTGATAACTCGGCCGGCCTGTCCTGGGCACAGACGTTAGCGGGCAGATCGTCTGGGACGGCGGCGTGACGACCCCGTTCGGCGTCAGCGTCAGCACCGCCAGCGCCCTGACCCAGCCGCTCCTCTTCCCGGGGCAATATCTAAGCCGCGCCGCCAGTCACACCCATTCGGGCGGGCCTCTTGCGGGGCCGCCCTTTTCTTTTTACGTCTCCGTTCCATCACTCTTGCCGCCGAGCCGCTTATGCCCACACCACTACATTGCTTTGCGGGACGCTTTATCTCAATGTGGATGAAAACGCGCATCAGGATTTTTTCCATCCATCCGACCTGCCGACGGCTTAGCCTGAATTATTTGACGGGCCGACCGATGCACCCAATGCTCATGACCTTTTCTTTCACAAACGCTGTTCGTGCCTCCGCGTGAGCACAGGGGATTGCGTATTCTGGCCGGCGCCCTTGCGCCACGGCTATTCCGACAATCAAACGCCGTGCCGTTTGACGGTTTCGTTTAATAGGTTGCCCAGCGAATTTAATCTCGACTACCAGCCTTTTGCCACGTGCGGGATTGACCCATGATAACGGTTCTAAACGAACGTATATTTGCGCTGCAGAATGACCACGTGTCCTATGTTTTTTGCGCAGAGGACGCGGACCTTTTGGAGCATGTGCACTTCGGCGCGCCCGTGCGTGACCCGGCGGGCTTGTCCCGTTCCCTGCGGACGCCGCGCGAATGTGAAACGCATTTCGAGGGGCGGAAGGACGTAAACCTCAATACTCTGCCACAGGAATATCCGGCACAAGGTCGAACCGACTATCGGCGCGGGGCTTTGGCTGGTCTATCTGAAGCAGGGGGCACGCTGTTCAGCCTGCGTTACCGTGGCCATCGGATTACAAACGGAAAACCTGATCTTGCACCGCTCCCCACTGCGCGCGGTGATGCGGCAAAGACCTTGAGCCTTGATCTGGAAGATCAGGTGACGGGTCTTCGCGCGACATTGCATTATACAATCTGGCCAGATCATCCTGTGATTGCGCGTTCGGTCGCATTTGAAAATACAGGGAATGACACGCTAACTCTGACCCGCGCTTTATCAGCGGCCCTCGACCTTCCCCCGGGTAACTATGACGCCCTGCATCTATACGGCAGTTGGTCACGGGAAATGAGTGTAGAGCGCGTCGCTGTGCCTCAAGGCGTGCTAGAGATCGGTAGTACGCGCGGCACGTCTTCTGCCGCCCATGCCCCATTTATGGCCGTTGTGGATCGTACGACGACAGAAGGCGCAGGGCGCGTTTTCGCTTCTACCCTGGTCTATTCCGGGAACCACCTATTCTCTGTTGAGACGGGAGAGTTTGGTAACATACGCCTTATGTGCGGGCTGGCAACGGATGGCTTTGCCTGGCGGTTGGAGCCTGGCGAAACCTTTCAAACCCCCGAAGCGCTGAGTCTCTTCTCAGAGGGTGGCCTATGTGGGATGAGCGCCGCTTGGCATGATTTCGTGCGCGCACATATTTTGCCAAAACGGTTCCGGGAGCAGCCGCGGCCGACTTATCTCAATACGTGGGAAGCCGCCTATTTTGACGTGGATGAAGCGCGCGTGCTGGAGCTCGCTGACAAGGCGGTAGAGCTTGGGGTTGACATGCTCGTCTTGGACGATGGCTGGTTTGGACAGCGGCGTGACGACACATCTTCCTTGGGGGATTGGACGCCAGATAGGGCGCGTTTCCCGCGCGGAATTCCGGCGCTCGCCCGTGATGTCGTGGCAAAAGGGTTGCGCTTTGGGATTTGGTTTGAACCTGAAATGGCCAATCCCGATAGCGATTTGTTACGCGCCCATCCCGATTGGACGCTCCATCAGCCGGGACGGATACCAAGCGAAGGCCGTAACCAGCTCACGCTCGATATGGGTCGGACGGAGGTTCGCGACTATCTGTTCGATTGCATCGCGGCCGTGTTGGAAAGCGGGGATGTAACCTATGTGAAGTGGGATATGAACCGTGCCATGAGCGAGATCGGCTCGGCCATTCTCCGCCCTGAACGTCAGCGCGAAACCGCCCATCGGTATATGCTGGGGCTTTATAAATTGCTGTCTCGCCTGACGAACGCATTTCCGAATGTCCTGTTTGAAAATTGCGCCTCAGGCGGCAATCGGTTTGATCTGGGCATGCTTCGCTTTATGACCCAAAGCTGGACGTCCGATATGGTTGATCCGGTTGGACGAAAAGATATTGTGGCTGGTGCGTCGCTCTTTCTGCCGACGGATTGTATGGCCGCCTATGTCGGGCCGAGTCCTAACCACCAGAATGGTCGCATAAGCTCTTTGCGGACACGCTATCTCGCCGGCGTAATGTGTGCCGCTCACGGCATTTCCTTAAATGCGGACGATATTGCAGCGGACCTGCCAGAATTGAAACGCTATATGGCGTTCAGTAAGATGACGGCGGCGCAAAGGCTTGGGGCGCGTTTCTCACGGCTTGTAACGACGCCGAATAATGCCGTCTGGCAAATGGTTAGTGCCGACGGTCAACATGTGTGGGTGCTGGATTTGCACGTACTCAGCGGGCCCAATCAGCCCGTTCGTCGAGTGCATTTGTATGGCCTTGATCCGCAGGCGGACTATATCCTGCAGGATGATCCATACGGCCTAGGCGACGGAGGCGCCGTTATAGGCCAAAGTCGATTTGGCGGTGACGCCCTAATGCACCATGGCCTGTTGCTGCCCTATGTCACGACTAATCAGTGCCGTGACGATGTTCGCTATGCGCGCAAAGGCGATTTTGCCGCACATTTATTCGTCTTTGAAAGGCAGGACCAATGAGCGTGCCGCAGTGGTGGAAGGGCGGGCCTGCATCGACGTGGGATGCACGGCGACGGGCCGCGCTCTTGCCTCGAATGGTTTTTTCGTCGGAGACATGATGTGACCCTAACAGAGTTATCCGGTCCTGATAGCCGCACCCTCTATCGGCGCGACTTCCAGAAGCGTGACGGGCGGATGTTATACTTGTATGGCTACGCCCCGCATAATGAAAACCCTCTTGATGAGGATGATGGCGCTGTTGCGAAAGGCGGTGAATTACGCTTCCATCCTTTGCGCCGCGAGTGGAACGTCTACGCACCGCACCGACAAAACCGGACGTTTAAACCGTCGGCAGCCAACGATCCGCTAGCGCCTTCTCAGCGTGGCGGCGCGCCGACAGAGATTCCCTTCACTGACTTCGAGCTGGCCGTGTTTGAAAACAAGTTTACGAGCCTGCACCGCGAGGCACCTATGCCCCCAAATGTGCAGGGCGTTCAGACCGCACAAGCCTTGGGCCATTGCGACGTCATCGTTTACGGCCCTGAAGCGAGGGGCAACCTTTACAGCCTTGGACAGGATAAACGCCGCCTATTGTTCAGCGCCTGGAATGACCGGTATGAAGCCTTATTCGCGCAAGGTCTGGATTTTGTTTACCCATTCGAGAACCGCGGCGATGCCATTGGCGTAACGCTGCATCACCCCCATGGGCAAATTTATGCCTTCCCGTTCACGCCTCAAGTCCAGGCTAACGCAGCCCGTAGTTTTGCAGACGGTTATAGTCTGTCCAAGCATATGCGAGAGGTGGTGGACGATCACGGCGTAATGGAAGCGGGGGGGATACGGGCGACCTGTCCACCCTTTGCGCGCTTTCCTTATGAGACATATATTACCTGCGATCGTCCCATTCGCGGCCCGTGGGACATGACAGAGACGGAAGCGGATGGTTTTGCGCATATTTTGGGCGATATAACGCGCCGCTATGATGCGCTATTTGGCGACGATACGCCTTACATGCTAACGCTTCACGCGGCGCCGCAATCAGCTGAAATGTGGGAGTTTTCGGCCCAATTCTATCCGCTAATGCGATCGCCCGGGCGGATTAAATATCTCGCGAGTGTTGAGCAGGGAACGGGCGTGTTCACGGTGGATGTCATGCCGCAAAGCGCAGCTGCGGCCTTGAAGGCCTTATAATGGATCAGTTCCAAGACCATTATGGAGAGGGTCCGGCCACGGCGGGCTTTGTGCCCGGACGGGTTAACCTGATCGGGGAGCACACAGACTATAATGGCGGGGCTGTGCTACCAACGGCCTTATCGCTGGGCACAACGGTTGCTTTGTCGCCCCGCTTGGATGGCCGCCTTCGTGTCGTCTCAGAGTCTTATGAAACGGCCGAGCGAAACTTGGATGACGCGATTACGGGTCATTGGTCGGACTACACATTGGGGGCCGTACGAAAAGCGAATGAGCTGGGCTGGCTGAAGGGCGCAGATATTGCTGTGTCTTCGACTGTTCCGGCGGGGGCGGGATTGTCCTCTTCTGCGTCCCTATTGGTCAATATACTCAAATGCGCGCGCACGGTTGCAAAGGCCGATATGAGCGACAGCGATATCGCCCATCTTGCCCGTGAGGTGGAGACAGATATTATCGGTGTGCCGTGCGGGATTATGGACCAGATGGCTGTCGCTTTGGCGGCTCCCGGGCGGGCTCTGTTTCTGGATACCCACACCATGTCGCATTGCTTGATTGATCTGCCAAATGATCCTGTCGTCGCGGTTTTGCATAGTGGTGTTGAGCGGGAATTAAGTGATGGCCGCTATAAATTGCGCGCGCAGGAATGTGCCGCCATCAAAGCGCAACTGGGTCGCGATGACATTTGCCGCGTCGATATCGATGAGGTGGACACAGTGGATGATCCCATACTGCACCGCCGTCTGCACCACTGCATATCAGAGCATAGACGCACAATCGCGGCCGCTAATGTTCTGCGTTCCGGAGAATTCAGGATGCTCGGCAATTTGATGATCGAAAGCCATGCCAGCATGCGTGACGACTTTGCTATTACGACGCCAGAGATCGACGCCCTTGTCGACACTTGCCTGAAGGAAGGCGCGATAGGGGCGCGGATGACGGGCGGTGGCTTTGGTGGCTGCATTGTCGCGCTGGTGGCATCAAGCCAGCTAGAGACGTGGCGAGAGCGTGTCTTTGCCCAACATGACGGAGCCTATTATGTCGCGTGAATTGCAGGGACAAAAGATCCTGGTGGCTGGCGGGGCGGGCTATATCGGGGCGCATGTATGCAAGGCGGTCGCGGAAGCGGGCGGCACGCCGGTGACCTTGGATGACCTGTCGGCGGGGCACGCCCATGCCGTGCAATGGGGGCCGCTGGTAGAAGTGGATTTGCGGGACCGTCACGCCACACTAGACGCCCTATCCGCTTATCATGACGCGACCGCTGTCGTGCATCTGGCCAGTTCGATTGAAGTCGGTCTTGGAGAGCGCGACCCGGCCGGTTTCTATGATAATAATGTATTAGGTGCGCTCAACTTGCTCCATGCGATGCGGGAGACGGGGCTCAACCAACTTGTTTTCTCTTCGACATGCGCCACTTATGGCGAAGATCTCGACATGCCATTGACGGAAAGCTCCGTGCAGAACCCCGTCAGTGTTTACGGGAAAACAAAGCTGGCGATCGAGCACATGATCCAGAGCTTTCATAATGCTTATGGCCTTCGTTATGTCACCTTTCGTTATTTCAATGCATGCGGCGCGGATGCCTCTGGACTGATCGGTGAGGAGCACGATCCGGAAACCCATCTTATTCCGCTCGCGATAGGCGCGGCGCTGCATCCGTCAGCAAACGGTGCTCCACAGCTAAAAGTCTTTGGCACAGATTACGACACTCCCGACGGGACGTGCTTGCGAGATTATGTCCACGTCACGGATATTGCCCACGCGCATATCCTCGCCCTCACTGCCATGGAAAACGGGTTGGATGCAGCAGAACTGAATATCGGTACGGGGGAGGGCCGATCTGTGCTAGAGATCATCCGCGGTGTAGAGGCGGCGACTGGATGCCCCTTGCCCTATGCGGAGGCCCCGCGCCGAGCCGGCGATATTTCCGCGCTTTTCGCGGATCCGTCGCGCGCGCGCGAAGTGATTGGGTTCGAAACGCGGCATAGCGATCTAGATACGATCCTACGTACGGCTGTCGCCTTCCATTCGCGTCTGGGCGATCGTTTGGGCGATAGCTTGGGCGATGGTTCGTCTTGATCTGAAATTACAGAGTCCGCGACCCGCTAGGCCCTAGGATGTTTCTCCATCTCAATCAGAACGATTCCAGGACACTTTCTGCAAAGCTGAGAAGCTCTTGATAGCTATGAGGTTTAGGCTGGAAATGGATGGCGCCTAGTGTCAACGCCATTTCCCTGTCCGCGTCCTGTTCCGATGTACTTAAAACAATAATGTCGAGCTGCTCTAATACGGGCTCACCCTGAAGCTTTTTCAGGACATCAAATCCCGTCAGTTTTGGCATATTTATATCGAGAAAAAGAAGTGCATGCTCACACTCTAAATCGCCCCGCTTCACACGCTCTAGAAATGCATACCCATCTCCCAGATGCGTAAATTGCGTGCTTGGCGCAATTTTTTTGAAGGCGCGATGTATCATGAAAGCATCGTCTTCGTCATCATCGACGAGATAAATTCTACGATAGATCAGTTCATTCATGATCGGGGATCGTGATATGGAATGATGTGCCTTTTCCGACTTTTGAGCGCGCGTTTATCGACCAGCCATGCCGATCACAGACAGACTTACAAATTGCGAGACCTATACCCGAGCCTTTGCGTTCATTATTATTTCCAAGGCGGGTAAACGGATTAAAAATAACGTCTAGATATTCGGCCTCAATGCCCATGCCGTTGTCGCGCACTTCAATTACGAACCCGCTTTTCAAGGTTTTGGTGCTGACTTTTATTTTCGGCGGCTGTCCATCACGGCTATATTTAATCGCATTCGCGAACAAGTTGAGAAGTAATTGGCGAACGAGTGTCTTATCGCCTTCCACAGTCCCTAAATCCCCATAGGTTATTGTCGCAGAGGCTTGTGTTATGGAGTCATCGAGGTCGCTCTCGATATCCTTGATAAGGTCATTGAGTGAAAGTCTCTCTTTTGTCAGGTCCCCATCTGTTGTGCGGGAATATTCGAGTAGCGCTCGAATAAGAGAGCTCATCCGATTGGCGGACTCGATGATAGATAAAAGGAATTTTTGACCTTTCTCACCAAGGTCCTCCGCGAAGTCTTCGGTCAGAAATTCGCTAAAGACTTTAATCTTGCGCAGGGGTTCCTGCAGATCGTGGGATGCGAGGTAAGCAAATTGACTGACCTGTTCAATCGCCTGTTCAAGGTCTTCATTCTTTTTGAGTAATTGGGCTTTGGCGCGATTACGTTCGGTTACATCGACGAGAACCCCTAGGCTGCGTGGCGAGGCTTTGTTGGATTTATCCACTAATCCAGATACTTCGACATCAATGATGGTGCCGTCTTTGCGGACGAATTGGTAAGGGAGTGAATCCACTTTTCCGGTTTTCCAAAGGCCTTTTACCTGTTCTGGAAAACGCTGTTTGGCCTCAGGTGTCATAAAGTCTGTTGGTTTCTTACCAATCACATCCTGTCGCGCATATCCGAGTTTCTTTATCCATTGGTCGCTGACTTCTATGATCGTCCCGGTTTTGTCGAAGGAATGCATCATCACGGGGGTCTTGCGGTAAAGGGAAAGGTAATGTCCCTTTTGTTCTTCCAGAGCGGCGTTTAGCGATAGAAGTTCTGATTCCTGTTTTTTCAACTCAGTGATGTCTCTGGCTGCGACAAGAATTCGGCGTTCCCCTGACTTGGGATTTATGAACGGCACTTTGTCTGTCGCTACCCAGCCTTGCTCCCCATCTTTGGGTGTATATTCTTCAACAATATTCATGAGGGGCTTGCCGGATTTAAAAACCTTCAAATCATCCTCATGGTATTTCTTGGCCATTGCGGGAAATAAGTCATAAGTGCTGGCATTTGTTGCGGCCTCGACGGAAAGCTCCATCGATTCAGCGGCCCGCTGATTGAGTCGCAATATCGTGTTTTCATCATCTTTGTACCAAATACGGGCGGGCATATTGTCAAAGATAAATTGAAGCTCGGCTTCATTGCGCGCGAGGGACAAGACTGCTTCCCGGCCTTCTAGTTTAAACCCGACCCATTGGGAAATAAGGCGAATAAAGCCGATTTCCAATTCGGTAAATTCAGGATGCACTTTGCCCGACTTGGAGTAAAAACCAATAACGCCGTAAGGCTGACCCTCTGCACGGACCGGTATGCCAATAAAGGTCGTGCAATTGGCTTTTGTCGCAAAATTAAACTCTGCATGGTCACTGTTTGCTATATCAGCGGCGACGATCAAGGTATCAGATTGTTTGACATGTCCGAAAATACTTCGCTCGTGGGGTTCCAAATGTGTTCCCAGTTTATGCGCTGTTTCATCTGTCGGGAAATACCCTTCTAATTGGAAGCCCTTCTCTTCGTTTTTGACAAGGATTCCATATTCTAATCCATAATATTGTGCGCCAATTTCCAGCACTTTGTTGAACCAGGATATGACGTCATGTTCGATGGCTTTATCGATTTCAAGCAAGGAGGATAAAGCCTTTTGGTATCGAACGGACGGTGTCACATCGTGGGCGGTCCATTGAAGTTCTTCAACATTGCCGTTTTCGTCTCCAACGCTGCGGATATTGCCGGCAAAATGTTGGTCTGTTTCAAAGGCGAGCCGTCCTTCAAAATTATAACGAATTGTCTCTCCGGGAGATATCGCCAGAAATTCGGACTTCACGTCTTTGCGTCGGCCTTTTTGAATGACATCATAGATATTCTTCTGGTCCCAAGAGGGGATCACGGCCTCGATAAAGTGTTTATAGGCCTCATTTATATAAGTGATCTTTCCGCCAGGCATTTTCCAACGCACGACATAATCTGTAATATCGCCCAGGACTTGATTGGAGAAATGCGCCGCAGCTTCGACTTGCTTTGCTGCGTCCCGAATATCCGTAATATCAATAATCAGGACAACAAAATTGAGGTCTGCCGTTAGATTGGGTTTGTAAGGCATGACGCGCAGAACATAATGCTTGCCGTCAACACTGGCTTCTTCTTCTGTAGGTTGCTGGGTTTTTCTTACACTTTTGATCAAGTCTATTAATCGTTGTGCGCCAAATTTATGGGTTATGTGGTCGAGCGGCCGTCCAATATCTTGAGGGTATAAGTTAAAGGTTTCGGTGGCGGCTTGTGTAAAGCGTCTTATCTCTAGATCAGATGTAAGAAAGATGGTGCCAATATCAGTGGAAAGTAAGAGTTGTTCCATATCATTGGTCAACTCTGTCAACTCTTCGATCTTACGCTGGTGCTCAGAGCTAACGGTGTAGAGCTCTTCATTGACCGAGTGCAGCTCTTCATTGGTGCTCTGAAGCTCCTCATTAGACGCCATGAGCTCTTCATTTGTGGCTTGAAGCTCTTCGTTGCTTGTTTCTAATTCCTCAATCGTTGTTTGAAGGCTTTCTTCTGTCGAGCTTAAGTCGCGCTCTAATTCATAAATCCGGTCCTGCAATATGCTGAGTGTCTCTTTATCGAGAACATCATGGACGATGGGTTTGGGTATATCCTTTTTCTTTTCTTGATCGCGCGCGACCGTGACGAGCAGGAAGTCAATGGTTCCAACCGCATCCGGAAGGCCCGCCATCGAAATCGTCACGCCATAGACTTCGCCGTCTGAGAGTGTGATCGATGTCCGGCGTGTATAAGTATCTGAAACGAAGCCCTTCATGCGTTCCAGGCCGGCGCTCATGGCGATTTGTAGATCCGGGTGGACAAGGTCGACGATGCGCTGGCTAAACCCGCCAGAGGACACATTGATATATTCGCCGGCATCGCCGAAAATATGGAATAGATCGCCCAGGCGCGTGATTAAGAAACCGGTCGGCGCATATTGCGTTAACAGCGATTGCAAGGCGCGATTAAAGGCCCGCCGGACATCCGGGTATTCAAGCGAAGCCCCACGGCTGGATAGACCATAACTCGCGTTGCGAGGCGTATTCAATCGGGTGACTGATTTCTTTTCCGGCCGTAAAATAGTGGTTGATTCCATCAATCGGACATCACGTTTTTTACGGAAAATGCGCCACCGCTGGCTTATCATTTCAAATTCAGAGGAGACTTTTCCAAGAGTCTCACTCGGCCCTAGGAAAAGATATCCATCTTTCCGAAGCGCAAAATGAAAAAGGGCAATCGCTTTATTTTGTGCGGGCTCGCGCAAATAAATGAGCATGTTGCGACAGCTCACCAAATCCATCTTGGTGAAAGGGGGGTCAGTGAACAAGTTGTGGGAAGAGAAGACAACACTACGCCGAAGCTGGGGAATGATCTGGTATCGGTCCCCCTGTTTGACAAAGTATTTGGCTATTCGCTCTGCTGATATTTTCTGCAAACTCGATTCGGGATAAAAGCCCTCGCTGGCGGATTGCAATGACCGACTATGAATATCTGTCGCCAAGATCTTGACGTTGATGGTCTTCTTGTGGCGCTCGGCATATTCTGCGACCATCATGGCAATCGAATAGGGTTCTTCGCCGCTTGAACAGGCCGCAACCCAAATCCGAATTTGATGATTTTCATCCATTTTTTGACAAATATCGGCGATGACCTTTTCATCGAGTTCCTTGAAAGCCTCTGTGTCCCGGAAAAAGGCTGTGACATCAATTAAGAGATCATCATATAAGGACGACAATTCATTCGGATCTGTTTCAAGCAGGTCGGCGTAATCATGGATATTGCTCAGGCCTAACATGGCAAATCGACGTCGAATTCGACGGTCAATTGTTGAGTCTTTATACTGCGTGAAATCTGTACCAAAACGCTCTTGCAGAAGCGAAAAAATAAACGTTTTTGGGTCTTCTATTTTTTGTTCAAGGAGGTTGGCTTGGTCTATATTCAGTCCGGCCGCATGGGCGAGGACTAAGGCCGCGAGTGCTGTGGGGTCGGCGATATGATCGGCGAGTTGACGATTTATGACCGAATTCGGCATGCCGTCAAATTTTGCTGTATCGGGCTCTTGCACGAAGATCGTTCCGGAAACCGCCTTGATGATTTCACAACCCTGCGTACCGTCCGCCCCGGTGCCAGAAAAAATAACGCCGATAGAATCCCGTCCTCTTTCCTGAGCCAGCGACTCGAAGAAGACATTGATCGGAAGATTTGGAAGGGGGACCGTGGACGTGTCGGTCACGCGAAACGTATTGCCTTCAACGGTGGGGACAAGGCGGGGTTGGTTGAGATAGATTGTATTCGGTTCTATCGCCATGCCGTCTTCAATTTGGCGGATTTCCATGGCTGAATGACGCGCCAAAATCTCATTCATCATAGATTTGAAATTGGGGGAGAGGTGTTGAACGACGACGAAGGCGAGCCCCGTATCCGGAGGGATTTCACCGAAAAACTGTTCAAAGGGCTCAAGGCCGCCCGCACTGGCCCCGATTGCAACAAGGCGGATGGGGGCATCGCTTTTGTCAGAGGCCCTTTGTTCTACTGGACGATCATCTTTAGAGGACATTATCGCCTTTAGGTTGTATGGTAGGTAGCGGGTCTGTTTGATTTACTGGTCGAGAAATCTACCAATGATGTCAATACGCTATTTGGCACAGGGTCGGAGAAGGCACGAATTTCCTGTGAAACAATCAGGCGGCCTTGCGATTGCTCTGTTGCGTAGAGGTGTAATCGGACGGCTGACCTAGCCTCGCGCGATTTGTAGGGCGGAAATAGGACTAAACAGACCCCGCCGCCTTCGGATTCATGGATGATTGAAATTGTAGCAGCCAGCCGCGCAGAAAGTCGGATAGGTTCATCTTATTGATAATATCAGTAACGCCGAGCCTTGCGGGGTCGTCTAAATGCGGCGCTTTTTCATTATTTGTAGAAATAACGATCGGAGCGGTAAATTTCGTGTTTCGTAGCATTACAACAGTAAAATTCGCGTCAATCGTTTGCGACAAGCGATCATCGAGGAGTATCAGATCATAGGCGTGACTGTTCAGCAAGCGCATGGCATTGCTGCATGTTGTGACATGTGTGAGGTCGAATTGACCGTCCGTGAGTGTGCGCAAGGTACGATCTGTGATTAAACCCTCATCAGGGTCATCATCAATCAAAAGAACACGTATTGAGGGCTTATTATCAGTCACACCTATACCTAGCATCTTCAATATGAAGATTGAGTAAAATCATGCGCCCCTGATCATATTCAAATGTATCCGCCCTTGATCATATTGATCGATAAGAGTCAAAGACGCGGTTGTAAGATTTGAGCGGCCTGTCAGATCATGACGTATCTAAGCCCATGGCTCTGCGAATGGTTGACCTGCCAGAAAAGTGTGAAGGACAGGTTTGGGACTCTGAACAAAGATTGAGAGTGATTTCGATAGTGAGAAGCGGGGTCTAGGCCGCATTGGGAGCCATGTCGTTCGTCTTGTTCAGTTTTGATTTCAAGCGATTGCGTCGCCAGTTTCGTATTTCTCGTTTGAGGAACTCTGCTGCATCGGATTTATCAACAATATCATCGACCCCCAAAATGCTGGGATCGGACAAATAGAGCTGGTTTGTATCGCTTGTCAGAATAACAAGTCGGCTGTTTTCTGCTAATTGTTTCAAACGCGGTACATTAATTTGCGCATTGATGTTACGGCGCATCTGGTTGTCTAAGCATATCAAATCAAAGGAACGAACCGCCAAGGTCTCAATCGCATCAATGCACCAGGCCGCATAGACGAGTTCGAAATTATCTCGTGTTAAATAACGCAGAGTGCGTTCGACTAAAATCGACTCTTCTGGATCGTCATCGACAAGCAAGACTCTAAACATTTTAGACTCCTTAAAATAAGTCGTAAACATAGTTAACACAATTTATACGACTTGCATAGAAAAATTATTCTCGACAAAAATACACTATAACGGTGCGTTAGTATGCGTCGTGCGAGAGGCAGATAAGGCTCTGCCTGGTTCTATAAGATATGGCCGATTTCGTTAGGTTCGAGCGATTATATGCGTTAAATTTCTTTCGGGAATGTGAGTTGGCAAACAAATCCATTCTTTGAAAGGGATGTGGCGTAAGTGCCGGAAAGTTGCCGTGCAAAGCCTTCCATAAGGCGGCTGCCTGTGCCGGGTTTTGGCGAGATGTTATTTGTGTCTGCGCCTCTCGATTGATGTCTAAATTTCGGACCGTTTCCTGTATCCGTGACGGACACAAGGCTGTTCTCATCGCCATCGATCGCTTTTATCGTAATCGTGCCGCCGTTCGGAACACCATGTTTCACAGCATTTGTCATGGCTTCCATAATGAACATGGCAATAGAGATCGCCCGGTCGCCCGTTCGGGGCTCTAAGGTAATATGATATTTGACGGTGATGCCTTTTCGCTCCACGCCCAGTGTTCGAGCGGCCTGTCCGATTAGCTGACTTAAGAATGTGCCCATGGGCACGTCCTCAATATTGTCACTTTCATAGAGCGCCTTGTGAACCAAAGCGATGGCATTGATGCGGTTGCGCGTTTCATCAATTGCCTCATTGTAAACAGGGTTTTTTAATTCCCGTTTTTGAATATTGAGAAGGGAGATAATAATTTGAAGATTGTTTTTTACGCGGTGATGGATTTCGCGCAGTAAAATTTCTTTCTCTTTCAAAGATCGATTTAAATCTTCGTCCCGTTGGCTGACCCCATCCGCCATTAGGTCAAAAGCACTGGCCAGTTCCCGCAATTGCTTTGGGGCTTCATCTAATGTTCCGACACGTCTATCAAATCGGCCTTCTGCAAAATCCAGTGCCGCCTCGCTCAAGCGCTTAAGATGAGACAGTAAAAGCCTGTCAGTTGCCATCCAGATTGCAACAAAGGCAAAAACCCAACCCAGCAGAGGAATGAACAAAGCCGAGACAGGGTTGATGAGCGTTCGATGTATCCAATCAGGACGAGTCTGGCTCACGGTGATAAAGATGTTCGGTGCGCGCGTTGCCAGGATATAGAGCGTTTGCATTTCACCTGAGTCCCAAACAACGTGTCTTTCCAAGATCCCGCCATCACTTTCAATATCCAGCCATTCTGGCTCAACGGCATCAAAAATAGCGGCATTGCTAATCAGGATATTGCCACTTCGTGTGACAATGGCGGCCCGCGTATCCGTGCCAGAAAGGATCGAATTCTTTAACGCTCTAAGTCGGGATGCGTCCGTCTTCAGGCGGTAAATTTCCCGCACAGTGTCTTGATGAAAAAAGGCATGGGAAACCACCAGATAGCTTTGTCTGTCGGGTGCGGATCCTGCGCTATGCTGGCTGTAGATGTGAAAAGGATCACCCATCTGAAATTGCGTTATTCCGCCATCATAAGGGAGGGGGGGCGTGGCAGGATCAAAGCGCGCTGAGACTTGCGGGCTCTGAGCGGAGCAGAGAAATTGCCCTTGCGCGTCGAAAATGTCGAGTTCATCGAAACGGCCAAACTCGTCCAATATACCTTCGAGGTCGAGCTCACAGGCGGAGCTCATTTGCCGCGTCCCGATAGAACGCAGCAAGGCTTTACCCGTATTGATCGTTTCGCCCACTTCCGTTTCCAAGGCGCGCGTCGACTGCAAAACATTGAATTGTCGTGCGGCTGTCTCAGATCGGAAATCCTGCAGGCTGTGCCAAACAGAAAAGATCAGAGACGGCAGAAGCGCGACAGCGAGGATAAGGCTAAACCTGACACGAAGGTCGCGCATAAGCTCTTCCGTTGCCGTCGATCTCTATCGATCGGCGAGCGCGTCGGCCTCTTGCAAAATGGCCGCCATGGCGTCCAGCGCGCCGATCCCGTCCTGACTATTGTCGAAGTCGCCATCATCCATGATAGCTTCAAGCTGTTTGCGCGCACGGCTCACCCGGCTTTTAATCGTGCCGGTCGCGCATTTGCAAATTTCGGCCGCTTCCTCATAGGACATGCCGCTAGCCCCAACGAGGATAAGGGCTTCACGCTGATCCTCTGATAAACGGCCTAGGGCCCGGCGCAGCTCATTCAAGCGAACAGAATCATCGGGGTTTTCAACTGAGATGATGGTCTGTTCCGCCACTTCAGGTTCTAAGGACGTTGCCCGCCAAGACCGACGCTTAATCGAATAAAATTGATTGCGAAGGATGGTGAACGCCCAAGCCTTCATATTGGACCCTGGTTTAAAACGATCACGAGCTTTCCAGGCCTTCAGCATCGCGTCTTGTGCGATATCATCGGCCAGCGCGACATTGCCGCCACAGAGTGAGCGGGCAAAAGCCCGCAGGTGAGGGATGAGGGCGGTCAGCTCAGCTTTAAACTGCCCTTCATCCATGCGCGCAGGTATGGGGGCAGGCGGTGTTAGGCTATCGGACGAGGCGATTTCCGGTTCAAGCTTCGTCAAAGGCTGGATCGAAGGCTGGTGCGCGTTCGGCGACATTATTTACCCTTCTTATCCGCTTGCTCCAGGAGCGCAAGAAACTCGTCAGGGATAGGCTCGCTAACCACGTCATCATAGATGCGCTTCAGGGATGAACCGATCTTATCAGACAGGGGTTTTTTGGCGAAATCGGTTTCGCCCTCTGTTAGGCCCTGTTGTCCGATCTGACCCTGTTTTTCCGTCGGGGTGCTCATTCTACGTCTTTCATCGCCAGATCTATTGAAATTCATCCGAAAAGTTTGAACCTTCCGAAGGTTGCCGCGTAATGTAGCTGTCGCTTAGCTTACAGGGACTATACGTCATGACGTCGTTTTGGTTCCGAATAAGCACAGAAAAGCCTCACGCGGAGAGAAGACGACTATGAGCTTTGTCGAAACATATGGCCCTGACTTGCCTTATCTGCGCCGTTTTGCCCGGGCCCTAACGGGATCTCAAATTTCTGGCGACCACTATGTCAAAGCGGCCCTGCAAGCCATTGTGGCGCAGGATGACAAGCGTGAACAAGACTTGCCGCCAAAGCTTGCGCTCTACCGCACGTTTCTGACGATTTGGCGATCAACCGGAGCGACTTTAGAGGACGACTCTAGCGATGACACACCGCCAGGTCGTGTCCGTCGGTTGCCGCCCATTTCGCGCCAAGCGTTTTTGTTGCGCGCTTTAGAGGGTATGCACGTGTCCGAAATCTCTCAGATCATGGATCACGATCAAACGTCCGTCGAGGCGCTGATCAAAGAAGCCGAGGCCGAGATTGAACGCGAGCTCCGGACCAATGTGCTTATCATTGAAGATGAACCGATCATTGCGTCAGATATTGAAGGCCTGGTCGAAGAATTAGGGCATAAGGTTGATGCCATTGCGGCCACGCATATAGACGCTGTCAGGGCGGCAAAAACGAAAGCGCCCGGTTTAGTGCTGGCAGATGTACAACTGGCCGACGGTAGCTCCGGCATCGACGCGGTCTCAGATATTTTACAAGGTCAGGACGTGCCGGTCATCTTCATCACAGCCTTCCCCGAACGACTTCTAACGGGTGAAAAGCCAGAGCCCGCCTATCTGATTTCTAAGCCGTTTGAGCCAGATAACGTAAAAGCGGCCATCAGTCAGGCTTTGTTCTTTCATGCCGATGCGGCGAGGGCCTAAGGCGAGTTTTTCTATGGCTTTAAAAATCACGGGATGACGCGGTGAGAGGCGCGAACCGCCACATATAAACCCTAAATGAATGACTTTGGCGGGCTTGTGGATATTTACTTTTCATTAAGCATAACGACCCACGCTATGGCGTTATGTACGAAAAGGTTACAGTTCTACCCGCGAATGCTGCAAAGACGGTACGAGGTGTCTCGCCCGCCTTATCACCAGATAGGCGACATCAGGACGCGACATTACGACTATTGGCCGCGATGATTGTTTGCGATGGGCGCGCGCTGAAGTCCGAATTGGCGGCCTGCCAGGATGTTTTACACCGAATTAATCCCGATATTGCGCCCACTGACTGGATGGGACGATTGCTGATCCTCTTGCCGGATGTGGTGAAGCAAATGCGGGGCCCGAACCGCCGACGCTGGCTATCTTTGCAGCTTATCCAACTAAATGACTGTCCGTGGCGGGATAAGCTGGAAAGTCAGTTATTTCACTTGGCGATCGCGGATGCAGAGCTTCACGTGAATGAGGCCGCACTGTTCGAAACCATCTTAAAGTCCAGAAGATCGCGTCGACGCCGCGCGACCCTCGCGTCTTTTAGTCAGCTAAAAGAAACGGATTGGAAAGCCTTCAGAGAAGAGGTTCTGGAAACGCTTGAATAGTTCGTTTTTGAAATGCGCCTCTTAGCGTCACCCTATTAAAAGGGCTTCGAGCCGCTAAGGTGTCGTGACAGCGCGTTAAATTCTCGCTAGCGCGCGCTTATGCAAACGGTCTTCATTTCTGGCGGGAGTGCGTCCGGCAAATCGTGGTTTGCGAAGCGGTTAATTGCTGCCTTAAGCGCGCGGGGCCATAAAGCGACTCTATTGTCCCAAGACTGTTTCTATTGCGATCGGCCTGAGAGCGTGGATGGAACGGATCGGCATCATTTCGATTTTGATCGCCCGGAAGCAATTGACTGGCAAAGCATGGCACAGGCCATCCGGTCCCTGAAAAATGGCGAGGACACGCTGGTCCCAGTTTATGATTTTAACGTATCAAAACGATCGGGCGTGGAAACTCTGCGCCCCGAAGGTCGCTTGTTGATTGTCGATGGGACATTGATTTTACATGCAGCCAAGCTCCGCGCCTTGGCGGATGTAGCGATGTACATCCGGGCGCCAGAAGCTTTACGACAACATCGACGGCTCGCCCGTGACACAGTCGAACGCGGCCGGGATCCGGACGATATTCTGCGACAACTCTCTACGCAGGTTTTTCCGGCCCATAATGAATTTGTCCGTCCTAGCGCGGACTATGCGGATCAGATATTTGAGGCCGAAACGCTTCTGGTTGCGCCGGATGCCGCTCTTGAAGACGCGCTCGCCCTGATTCGACTGTAGATACGCTTTGCACGATCTTGGCGTGTAAGGCGGCGCACAAAAAGATGACTCTGATCAAACGTCAGGGCGGCGGGATGTGACTTTCTGGTCACAGCTGATAGAAACTATCCGTTTGTACAGGAAATCCACAGGTACGTTTCGAAACTGTCATAAAAGCGTAAAAAAGCCCCCCTATGCGCCGCGCCATATCCTGGCAGCTTGCGCCAGGCCCCTCATCCCATCGGGCCTTTCCTATTTTGGCCCGCCCACGCAAAGAGACAGTAAAATGTTCAAACGTCACTCCCTAAGTGCCGCGTTCCTCCTCGGGACCAGCACCGTCGCGGCTATCGCCGCTCTTCCCACCGTTGCGAGCGCGCAGGTTACCGCCGCTTCTGCGAATGGTGTCGTTGTTACCAATTCCGGCGCGCCGGTTGCGAATGCGACCGTCACTTTTACTGACACGCGCACAGGTCGCACATCCCGTGCGCAAACGTCCGGCAATGGTACGTTTTTTGAAACCGGTCTGGCCGTTGGTGGTCCGTACACCATCAATATTCAATCCGCGGACGGAACATTGGTGCGTGAAAACATTCGCCTTCAGCCGTCTACAAATACACTCAACTTTGTGATCGAAGGCATTGACGAAGTTGTCACAACCGCAACAATCCAATCCGGTGCTGATATTGGTGATGGTGTTGGTTCTGCCTTCTCAGCAGAAGATATCGCTAACCAGCCAACCGCGACTCGCGACTTGATCGCGACCTTGGTTCGCGATCCGCTGGCGAACTCAACAGGTGAAGGCATCCTGTCCGTGGCCGGTGCCAACCCGCGCTTTAACGCGCTGGCGATTGACGGCTCGCTGCAGCAAGACGATTTCGGTCTGTCCAGCTCCACTTACCCAACAGCTCGCGTCCCTGTCTCTCTTGATGTGATTGAGAGCGCGACAGTCGTGGCGACTGACTACTCAGTCACGCAGTCCGGCTTTACAGGTGGCTTGGTCAACGTGGTCACGAAATCCGGTACAAACGAATTTGATGGGGCCGCCTATTGGTACATCCAAGACGAAAGCTTCTTTGGAACATCTGTTGACGAAGACGGTGACATATTTAGCGTCGCCCCGTTTGAAGAAGACGAATATGGTTTCGTCCTTTCCGGTCCGATCATTAAAGACAAGCTCTTCTTCCTCGCCTCTTACGACAAGTTTGAATCCGGGTCTGGTCGCGAATTCTCAGCCGCAGATGCGGATGACGGGATTAACCCGCAACTCTACACCGAACTCGCAAACATCGTGCAAAGCCAGTACGGTTTTGATATTGGTCAGCGCGAAACTGTTGTCAGCCTGCCTATCACATCAGAGCGGATCCTGGGTAAACTTGACTGGAATATCAATGACAGCCACCGCGCGTCCTTTACCTATCAGGACACGCAAGAAAACGGCTTCTCCGGTGTGGGTCAGACAACCTTTAGCTCAGCCTACTATCAGACGCCGACCGATCTGAAGGCCTATACGGCGCAGCTATTCAGCGATTGGTCTGACAATTTGTCTACCGAATTGCGGATCAACTTTAAAGATTATGAGCGCGGTCAAATCTGTAACGCCGGCGCGACTGTGGGTTCCTTCGAGATTGAACTCTCTCAAAACGATCTGATCGGCACAGATCTAGAAGGTCTGATCAGCGAGGGCGGTAATAGCGACATTGGTTTCCTGGGCGGCTGTGACCGTTTCCGTCAGGGGAACACTTTCGCGGATGAGCGTCTGCAAATCCAAGGGATTGGCCGCTACAATCTTGGCGACCACCTGATCAGCTTCGGTGCTGAGTATCAGAATTACGAGCTCGACAATTTGTTTGCCCAGCGTTCCGTCGGTCAGTTCGAATTTGACACAGTGGCGGGCCTGGAAAACGGTCTTGCCAGCACAGTGACAGTTCAGCTGCCGGACACAGGTGTCCAAGAGGACATCCGTGCTGTCTGGGGCTATGATCAACTGGCTCTATTCCTACAGGATAGCTGGCAAATCACGCCTGAATTCCGTTTGGACGCAGGTCTTCGCTACGAGACCATTATCCAAAGCGATGAGCCACAGGAACGTACCTTCTTTGGAACGCGCTACGGCTTCCCGAACACACAAAACCTCGACGGCAATGATCTGTTGATGCCGCGTGTATCCTTTGAGTGGAACCCGCTGGAGCGCACATCGATCACCGGTGGCTTTGGCCTATATGGGGGAGGCGATCCAAAAGTGTGGACGTCTAACGCCTTTACGCCGCCAGTCTTCTTTGAGCGTTTGCGCAACGTTTCTGGCGTAAACCCCGCCAATGGTACGCCCCAAGCCTTGCTGGATGCAGTCACATCCAATGACGCCAATGATCCGGGTCCGATTGATGTGATCTCACCGGATTTCGAGACGCCATCAGATTGGAAAGCCAGCCTGCGTTTGGATCAGAGCTTTGATCTGGCCTTTAACGGTGCCGATCTTGGCGAAGACTATAACCTTAGTCTGGCCGTGATCTACACCAACAATAAGAATGGTTTCGGTTGGCGGAACCTGGCGCAAACAAACTTCGCGGATACAGCCGCACTGGGTGTCGCGCCGGATGGTCGTCCGATCTATGCTGATCTGGATGATCTTCGCATTAACAATGCAATCGCATTGGTGAATATCGATCAAGGTGACAGCTGGGTGTACACAGCGTCTCTGTCGAAAGATTGGGACAATGGTCTCGGCGCTTACTTTAGCTACGCTTATCAGGACGTGGACCTTGCGACAGCGGGCTCAAGCTCCCGCGGTGTGTCCAACCTGCGCGCAATCGTCGACTCAGATCGTAACTTTGCCACACCGGGCACGAGCCCATACGCGACAGAGCATGCGTTTAAGATCGGCCTGACCTATGACACAGACGTGTTCTGGGGTCTGGACAGCCAGTTCTCATTGTTCGGCAATATCCGTTCGGGCGATCGCTTTAGCTACACCTTCGATATTGACCGTAACGCGGCCATGTTCGGACGTCAGGGTGATTTCGAGAACCCGTTCGACAATGACCTGCTTTACATCCCGAATATTTCGGGTGGCGTTATTGACGATCCAAACGTTGTCGTGGGATCTGGTTTTGATGAGGCAGGCTTTGTCAGCTTCGTTGACGCCGCTGGTCTTGAGCAAGGTATCTCAGAGAAAAATGGTGACGCATCTGGTTGGAACCAGCAATGGGACTTCCAGTGGACGCAAGAGCTGCCGTTCTTCAATAAGCAAGCGGAACAGTTTGTTGGCGAGAACAAGCTGAAATTCGTCTTCAATATCGACAATGTCGCCAACTTCATCAACAGCGATTGGGGCACACAAAATAGTGGCCCAGGCTTTGACACAGTGGCACCTGTTGCCGCTGAACTTGTCAGCCGTGCCGATGTTGCTGCGAACGGTGTTGACGGGGCTTCGACATTGCGGGGTGATGATGCCCGCACGACATGTACAACCGTCGATGCCTGTGTCTACCGCTTCAGCAATTACCGCGATCGTGACACATCATTCGATAGCCTGTTCCGCAGCGTTTATCAGATCCGTGTCGGCCTGCGCTACGAATTCTAAGCGAACGCAAACTTTATGATTTCGAAGCCCGCCAGTTTCTGGCGGGCTTTTTTGTGTTTGATGATCGCAAAAAGGCAGGCCTGTGCAGCGCGGACACAGCGAAATAGGAAACTGCCTGATAATGATTTATATCAATTCGGTCTCTGTCTGACGGGCGCAAGCCTGTCTTCAGACGTGTGAACACACAAAGGGGACCCAAAATGACACTTCTACCAACCCGCAAAGTTCGTCTTACGGCGACATCTTTACTGGCGATCAGCGCTGTACTTTCCGCCGATATGGCTATGGCGCAGCTGATTGAAGACGAAATCGTCGTCACAGCGCGCCGCACAACGGAAACGTTGATTGAAGCGCCCGTCGCTGTCACGGCCGTGACCGAAGCGCAGATCGAAAATCTCGGCATTCAGTCTATTGACGATATTGCGCGGCATACGGCGGGCTTTTCTTTCTCTAACGCTTTTGGCCGGACGACAGAGCGCCCGGTTATTCGCGGCGCAGCGAACATTTTGGCTGGGGTACAGTTCGGGGTCGAAGCCGGGGCAGCCTACTTCGTGGACGGGGTTTATTATTCCGGTTCGCTCCAAGCGCTGGACATTCGCAATCTTGACCGTGTCGAAGTTGTAAAAGGCCCGCAATCCGCGCTTTACGGCCGGAACACTTACTCTGGTGCGATCAATTTCATCACCAAGCGCCCGAGTCAGGACGGCTTTGAAGGCTCGCTCGAACTGATTGCGGCAGAAGATGGTGAGTATCAATTCTATGGCCGGATGAGCAATAGTCTTGAAAACGGTGCGCTCGGTTATTCGCTCTCAGGCCGGTATTATAACTATGACGGCGATAGCGCTTGGACGAATGCGGCTGATAATGGATCACAAATGGGTGGCGAAGAATCGCTCAATCTCAATGCGACAATCGACGTCAATTTCTCAGAGTCCACAACCGCGATTTTCCGTTTGGGCTATACGGAAGATGATGATGGGCCGCGCCCATTCCGCCTTATCGGGGCCGAGCAGAATAACTGCTTCCCGGGATATCGCTCTGGCGCATTTTATAACCCCAATCCGTTCCCATTCCCGACGCCGTTTGGTGGGCTGTATCCAGAAACAGTCACGACGGATAATAATTTCCAATATTTCTGCGGGAACCTTTCCCAGTTTGAAGACCTTGACCCGGCGCAGGATCTTGACGGCACGCCGTTTGTCGGGGTGGAGCGTGAAATGCTCTTCGGCACAGCCCTTATCGAGCATGATTTTTCGAATAATTGGGGCCTGTCATTATCCGCGGGTATACGAACGGAAGAGCTGATTACGGGTTCAGATTCTGACCATCAGGTTGGCAGTGTCTTTGGGATTGGTATCAGCCCGTTCTTCTCTATCCCAACAGCGGATGCGTTCCTGAATACGACGGGCCAGAACGACATTGAAGACGTTTCCCTAGAGGCGCGGCTTTCTTCTGATCCGACGCAGCGCGTTCGCGGGTCTATCGGTGCCTATTATTATGACTTTAAGAATGAAGGGCAGACCGGCTCTCTCGGCCGGGTCAGCGCCGCCGACCCTCTCGGCCTACAACGCAGCAATGATCAAACCATTGAAAACGTCGCGGTCTTCGGCACGTTGGATTTTGACGTCAATGATCAGCTGACCCTATCGGGTGAAGTCCGCTATCAAGACGAAGAAAAAGGCCGGGTCGAATTCGGCGATGGGGCGGGCGCGCGTGTGCCGACCTATGATGAAAGCGTCTCCTTTGACGACATCGTTTACAAGCTCATTGCCTCTTATGACGTCAATCCGGACACATCGGCTTATGCCTCTTATGCCAGCGGTGTGAAGCCAGGCGGTGTCAACGGCCCGGATGGCTTAGTTGATAATGCAGAATTCTACGCGCCGGAAAATGTGGATGCGTTTGAAGTCGGTCTAAAGTCGCGTCTGAGTGATCGCGCGCGCTTTACCCTGTCCGCCTATTTCAATGACATTTCGCAATATCAGCTCACGACGCCGGTGGCCGCGTCTGCCGGTAGCAATGTCAATTCTGTGGCGACCAATCAGGGCAATGCAGAGATTTTAGGCTTTGAATTTGAAGGCAGCTTCGATGTGAATGACTATATGCGAATAGGTGGGTCCTATTCCTACACCGACGCAGAATTCACCTCCGGCTGTGATGATTTCCAATTTACCCTGAACACGGGCGGTTATCTGATTTCGGCCTTTGATCGGACCAACCCGCCAACAACCGGCGGTATTCGGGGGTCAGCCGATCCAACGACCCCGATTTTTGATCCGAACAACCTTTTCACGGGTAATCTGTCTTGCGATATTACGGGCAATAAAGTGCCGCTGACATCAGAGCATCAAGCCTCGCTCTACGCTCAGGCCGAATTCCCGCTGACCGATACGATGAATGGTTTCGTCAATGCGGACTTCACCCATGAAAGCAGTAAATTCGTACAGGTCCATAACCTCATGGAAACGGGTGATACCAACATCTTCTCCGGACAAATCGGCGTAACATTCAGTGACGCCGTCCGGTTCGAAATTTTCGGCCGGAACCTGTTTGATGAGCGCACACCGCCAGCGGCAACGCGGTGGTTCGACTTGCTGGAAGGGTTTAATACGATCAGTTCGCAAATCCCTGGCGCAACCAGCGTCGATCGGAATCTGACAGGCCCACGCTCAACCTTCCTGTCTTATCGTCGTGGACGGCAGATCGGCGCGCGCCTTCAAGTCGACTTTTAAGGCTCTGAAGGATGCGTCGATCCTATTTTGGCCTCCTAGCGGCCGCCACACTTTCAATAGGTCTGGCGGCCTGCTCGGGTGCAGACACAGTGACCGCCGACACGCCAACAGTCGCCGCGCCTGATGCGGAGACACAGACCTATCCAACGGATCTTCGCCGCACGTCCCTGATTGTGTCCGACATTGATGAAAGCCTGAAGCTTTACCGCGATGTGCTCGGCTTTCAGGTCAATTACGATGCCGAAGTGACGATGAGCGGCGTGGCCCTTCCGGCCGGAGAACCCGGCGCGACCGCGCGACTGGTCCTGTTATCGACCAATGATAGCTGGGTCGGTTGGATTGGCTTGTTGCAATGGACCGACCCAGAGTTGGAGCCACCCGCCCAAGTCAGGACTCGTATGGGCATAGGGGATGCGCTGCTCGTATTTAACACTGAAAGAGTGGATGAACATTGCGCGCAAGTCGCTGAACTTCCCGGGGTTAATATCACGGCGGAGGCGTCTAACACGACTTACCCTGCTCGGGCGGGGGGTGAGCCGATCGTTGTGCGGACCTGTTATCTGTTCGATCGCGACGGCTATTTTATTGAGCTGAACAAAGTCCTCGATCGCGAAAACTACAATCGGAATTAAAAGTGGATCGCCGCGCGGTTCTGATGGGGGGTGGCGCGATCTGCGCCTCGGCCTGCGTTAGCGCGCCTCGCCGTGAAGCCCTTCGACTTGAAACTGCGCCAGATAACATCCGGCGTAGCTATGTCGATGGGCCCTATGGGCAGATCGGTGTCGCCGCGATGGGGTCTCAGACCGCGTCAAAAACTCCGCTCGTCCTGCTTCACGCTACGGCGCTGTCCAGCGATATGTTCCGGGATTTCCAAAAGCTGATGGCGACTGACCGTTTAGTGATCGCGCTCGATACGCCGGGCTATGGCCACTCCGATCCGCCACCAGCCCCCGTCAGTATTGCCGATTATGCTGCTGCTCTAATATCCGCGATTAATGCGCTCGGTCTGCGTCAGGTGGATATACTGGGCTACCATACGGGCACGTATCTGGCCGTTGATATGGCCGTGCAACGCCCCACCTTGGTGCGCCGGCTCGTCCTGCCCGGTATTCCTTTCTATGAAGGGGAGGCGCAGGCTTCGCGGCTGGAACGTTACGGCACGATACGCCCACCAACAGACGACATGAAACCCGTGACGGATAAATGGGATTTTTGGGTTAAAGGTCGACCCGAAGACGTCACATTGCATCAAGGGCTCGCCCGCTTTTACGACGAAATGCAATCCGGCGCGCGCTATAATTGGGCATATAAGGCCGTGTTCAGCTATCCGGCTCGGGATCGCCTGACGCGCGTTTCACAGCCCACTCTGGTCCCGAACCCGCATGGCTCTCTGAAAGATGTGTCGCGCGCGGCAGCGGTCTTAATGCCGAATGCTGAAGTGCTGGAACTCCCCAATATGGATCGCGGTGTGTTTGATATTCACACGGCGCGGATGGCACAAATTACGCGGGATTTCTTGGACCGCTAAAACGCTTTTCCTAAAACGCTTTTCCTAAAACGCTTTCGTCGTGCCGATAAAGGCGATGACAACCA
>CAZSUW010000021.1:0-10095 GCA_964610115.1 uncultured Algimonas sp. | reverse complement strand
CTAAAACGCTTTTCCTAAAACGCTTTCGTCGTGCCGATAAAGGCGATGACAACCAGCAAGGCATAGGTCACCCGCACCCAGAACCGCGACCGGTTCATCGTTGCGAGTAAGGGCGCTTCGGTCGCCTCGCTGCTGCCCTCTTCGATCAGCTTCATCAGCAAAGGCCCGACCGGTTTGAACATAACATCGATCAAGATCGCCGCGACAAAAATCAGCCCAAAGACGACCGCTTTTGCCGCTAGCCAATTTTCGACCAAGGGCGCGTCCATGGCGAGACTATAAAGGCCAAGTCCGAGGTAAAAGGCGGCGAGGGCCCATTTCAACGCGCTTTCGATTGTCTTGAGAGGCGCAGCCTTCGGGTCTTGCTGGAGGTGGTGAATACGCCAAACCAGCCAAAGCCAGCCGAGCGAAACGGCCCAAGCCAGCGCTAGGCCCCAAATGGGGACGGCCCAATACCCGCCCGCTGCCAGTAAGCTGATCGTGCTGGCAACCATGAGGGCCCATGCACTGCGCGGGCCCATATCGATCATGACGAGCAGTTTCAGAATAGCGAGACGCTCTGGCACGGAATAGGTCTGGTGTTTGCGAAATTGCGCGCCGGCCATGGCCACGCCCAGGTCTGCGCCCAACCAGAAAACGAAGAGCAAAATGTGGAAGAAGATGAGGCAAGAATAAAGCGTGATCATAGCAAATCCTCCAGCTCGACCAATTCATAATGTGTCTGCATATATCCGGCGACGCCACCTTTTAAGAACCAGCCCTGCGGGTTGGCGGCGCACCACATAACGTAAGGCGGATGCTCTTCGGGCAGGCCTTCTGCCGTATCGACAATTTCAAAACGACGCGCCGGGAAAGTGCCTGCGCCAACGGTGACAGTCTCGTCGCCTGTATAAACAAGTCCAAAAGAAAGCGGGAAAAGCTCCGGACCGGTCGCGCCGCGATGATCGGGGCTGCTCATCATCACATTTTCAATACGGATTTTTCCGGGCCTCGCATCCAGTGGAAAAAGCCGCCCTAAAAAGCCGTCATTGATAATGGCGTGATGGCCGAACCATGGGGTGCGAGCGGTGAGAGGAATCTCTTTGCTATTGTGGCCAAGTGTGCGGTTATGGCCTGAGAAACGCGCCACATCTTCATCGAAATGAAACCAGCCACAGCCTTCATAGACGCCGCCCACAGACAGACGGGAAAAGCCGTCAATGGGCGCCATCGTATCAGTTTCAAAACTCGCTACGACATCGCGCAACACATCAGGGGCGTCGTCAATTTCTGTGTGGGCGTGCAAGACCGACGTGCCGTCTATTTGCTCGGTCAGGTTAAAGGTCTCCCGCCCGCGCTCCGCGCCCATACGCTCAGCCTGACGAGAGGTATAGGCAATGCGTCCGCGCCAACTGCGATGGGTCCTCATAGCGCCACCACGGCTTTGCCGACGTTTTTTCCCGCGACGAGCCGTTCCATCAGGGCCGGGGCGGCGGCAAGGCCGTCCACGCGGTCTTCCATAATCGTCAGCTTACCGCTGGCCACCCAAGGTGCGACTTCGGCGCGAAATTCATTCCAGCGTGAATAGAAGTCATAGACGACAAGTCCGTGCAGGCTCGCGCGTTTGCCAATGATCGGTCCAATCAAGGTCGAGGCCGGAGGGCCGCCCGCATGGTAATGCGCTGCCAGACCGCACAGAATGGCGCGACCATAAAGCTGCATATTTGAAATCGCAAAGGCCAGATAATCTGATCCGACATTTTCAAAATGAACGGAGATCCCATCCGGTGCGGCTTTGGCGATGGCGTCTTGCCACCCACCTTGTTTATAGTCCGCGCAAAGATCAAAGCCGTAAGTGTTTTCCACAAGAGCGCATTTCTTCGGTCCGCCAGCAATGCCGATGACGGTCGCGGCGCCTTTCAATCGCGCGATTTGTCCCGCTGTCCCGCCAACAGGCCCTGCAGCCGCATTGACCATAAAGACGTCGCCATCCCGCACGCCCGCAAGTTGCGTCACGCCGGCCCAAGCGGTCAGGCCCGGCATGCCGAGCACGCCCGCGTAAGAGGAGAGGGGTGCGGCGTCTGGATCGACGATCGTAAACTCATGTCCGGGCAAGGCGATGAGGTCGGCCCAGCCGCCTTCCATGGAATGGATATGGTCGCCGACTTTCACGCGGTCATTCTCGCTTTTGACTACCCGCCCGACAATGCCGCCGGGGATCAGGCCGCGTCCCGGTTCAGGGGCAGTTTCGCCCATATGGTTCCCGCGCAGCCGCGTGCCGACATAGGGATCGAGTGAGATAAAGACGGGTTCCACCAAAATACCCCCTTGGGGGCAGGGCGGACTGTCAGCGTCAATGACTTCGAAATCATCGGCTTTAGGGGCATCCGTCAGGGCGTGTTTCAGGACAATTTGTTTCACGGCAAACACTCCAAAATTTCGATGCGCGCGCCATCCGGTCCGCGCAGAAGGGCGCTTTTCGCGCCTTTGTAAAAGGCGCTGTCCTGCTGAGCGGGCGCAACGGACCATCCTTTAAGCTGATCAAAGTCGGGATGGATAAAGCTGGCCATGGCCACACCCGGGGGCAAGTAGCCGTCCTTTTGCGGGCGCGCTGTGGCGTCGATGGGATACGTGTCGATTTCAAAGAAAACGTCATCCCCATGGCGCAAAGTCGCTAAGGCGTGTTGCGTTCCATCGGGCAGGCCGAACGCTTTGTTGATCATGGTATAGTTGATTTCCATCGTCGCGCCTTTAATCAGGCCGAGCGTCGCCTCTAGCCACGCGCCTGTGACCTCCAAGTCATTACAGGCCAAGACAAGGATGAAGATTTGATCGACCAAGGACGTCGCCGCCTTTAAACGATAGCCGTCCGGTTGTTGCTTGATCTGGGTGAGGTAGACGATTTCCCCGTCCGGCCCTTGGACCTGCATGGGGTAGATTGTATTCATTCCGTCCAGCGGTTTGGGCGGTCCGATAATCTCGAACGGGCTATCTGCGAGGCGTGCTGCGACCGCGTCTGTGTCGGTCACGCAGAGCTCGACAGCCGCCCAGCCATAGGTGCGTAAGGGTTTATATTCCGGATGCGGGGCCTGTTCGACAAAGCGCAAGAAACAGTCCGCGCCAGAGGCAGGCCGCATAACCGCCATCTTGGCCCCTGTGCAGGCGGGCGCGTCCCAACTCGCGGCGAGAGACGGGCTGACCGTGCCGTCTTCAATCAGGTCATAGTCAAGCCAATCCCGGTAGAGTGAAACACTCCGCTCAATATCAGCAACGCTCAGGGTCGCGCCCCGGATCAAATGCACGGGACTAGCCCAGACCGAGTGAACCGGGGTTCACCGCGTTCGTGGGATCGAGTGCGGCCTTGATCGCTTTCAGCATATCGAAATTCGGACCCGCCCGATCTTTGGCATAGGGGTATGTGCGCCCGATCTGGAAATGCGCGGCACCATACTCGCTGAAGATATCCAGAATGCCCTGCCGCGCGCGACGCACGGCATCCGTCGCGGCGTCGTTTTTCTCAAACCGTTTAATGCGTTTCAACGTGGCGGGTTCGACCGTGCTTTCGTGGATGGGGTGGATTTCTTCGGGCCAGATAAAGACGGGCTCAATCAGATAGCCATTGGTCGAAAGCGTCGTCAGGAGGTAGCCGGTTGTGACGCCGTGGCTATCGAGGTCTTCGCGTATCGTGGCGAACAGGGCGTCTATATCGGCCAGGCACGCTACGCCGTCATCCATCGACACAATGCCGTGGATCGGAACCCAGCGTTCGCCTTGCGGGCCCAGAATGTTGTTCAGCGGTGTGAACGGATTGGCGCGCATGATTTTCGGGATCGAATTGTCAATCACGCGCCCGCCGCAGCCTTTGGCGATTTTATGTAGCGTTTCCATCTTCGCTGCGACTTCTGCGTCTGAATGGCCTTCGACGACCCAGTGCATGGAATAAGCCACATCATCCATAAAGGATCGTCCGGCGAGGGCGACTTTTGCGCCTTCTTTAATCCCTTTCAGCAAGCCGCCTTTTTGGCCTGTGACGACATTCTTTAGCGCGCTCACATCTGCCATCAGGCTAGCGCGTTTCATGCGCACAGCCTGCAGGTTGGGATCAAAGCCAAACAATTCGCAGGCAAAGCCAAGTCGCCCCAATTCTGCTTGGGCTTTCGCCCAGCTATCGCGATCATCATATTCGTAAGACGCCCAATCTTCGGCCTGTGGCAAGGGGATCAGGCGCAGCGTCACTTCGGCTTTATAGCCCAGCGCACCGGCATCAGATAGGAAGAGGCCTGTCAGGTCTGGACCATATTGTCGGAAGAAGGGCTTTGCCCCCCGTTTTGCTCCGCTATTGCCGCCTGTGCCCGTCCGCACAATAGTCCCATCGGCGAGGACTACCGTCAGGCCCGTGCAACTATCCGTCGAGGGCCCGTACGTACCGGCGCCGAAAAAGGCATTATTCTGGCTCATCCCGCCACCAATTGTGGAGCTGATCCCAGACAATGGGCCCCAAAACGGCGTGCGGAGTCCGAGCGGTTTCAGGGCTTCGTAAAGCGTCTTCCACGTACAGCCCGCCTGCACAGTGACATACATCCCGGCTTCGTTGATCTCCACAATCTTGTCCATTTTGGATAGATCCAGCATGGCTATGCCGTCACGGTCGGGCGTGTAGCCTTTGGTGTAAGACATGCCGCCGCCGCGGGGGTTCAGCTTTACCCCGGCCGCATGGGCGGTTCGGACGGCCTCTGATAAGGCGTCCGTTGTTTCTGGCGCAATCACGCCGACCGCCTGTTCGCCGACCGCCCAAATGTCTTGGGAAAAGAAGGACCGGACGTCTTCATCAGAGGCCACATTGCCGGAGCCAACGGCCTGTTTAAGATTGGCGATATCTTGCGCGGAAAGTGTCTGGGTCATGCCCCTTCATACTGCGCAAGCCGCAATCAGGATTGCGAGGAGTCAAACGCGAAGGTCTGTCGCAGGCACGCCGATTATCCGTCTCGCCTGACTTTGCTCCGCACGTCTTCACCCCTCACTTCTTCGCACAGAGTGCGGCGGATTAATCGCCCGTTTTTGAACCAATGCCATGTGCGGGTGCGGTATGTGCCCCCTTCGCCGAGCAGGATGATTTCTCGAAAGCTCGCACCCGGTTCATCCTTGCGGTGCAGGTGCAGGAGGATTTCGCCGTCCAGGCTCTGCCAGGCGGAACCGTAAAACGTCTCGACATCCCACCAGAGGCGACCGTCCCGAAATATACCGGGCAAGCTCGCCCTTGCCGTGCGGCCATCGGCCCAGGTGAAGAGATTATGCTGAATGTAGGCATAAGGACCGTCATCTGGGAACACGCATTCCACCCGGCTTTCATGCTGATCGATGATCGTTAAGTCGGGCGCAATATGGGTATAGGTGCCCGTCCATATGCCTGCATGATCGAACATGGCGGGCATGGTCGCCCGGAAATTGCGGATCATTGTGTCCATAATGACACTCTCTCTCAAACAAGTTCGCCCCCTTTGTCACATGTCAAAACATACCGGCCCAAGTCGCGCTCCATAGAGGCGTGATGGGTAAGAACGCACCGATAAGAGCGCGCCTTACCCGAACAGGGACCCTTTGATCGCCGGACAAATCTGTTCGGTCTCATCGCATTATTTCTTATGGCGAAAAGGAGTCCCGCCACCATGAATACGCTTACGAAATCAGTCTCATTACCCGTCTTAGCGGCGGCTTTAATTTTGCCGACAACGGCTTGGGCGCAAATTGATGAAGTCATCACGACCGCCCAGCGCCGCGTCGAAACGGTCCAGGATGTGCCTGTTGCTGTAACAATTCTCAGCCAGGAAGATCTGGAGATCCGCCAAATTCAGGACACGCTAGATATTCAAAGCTTTGTGCCCAACCTGAATTTGGCGACCAATACGGGCACGTCGAATGCGGCGCGAATTTTCCTTCGCGGCATTGGCGAAGATGAAAGCCGCGGCGCGGTGGAACCGGCCGTCGGTATTTATGTCGATGGTGTTTATTTCGGGCGTGCGCTGGGATCGCTCTTTGATCTCGTTGACTTAGAGCAGATCGAAGTCCTGCGCGGACCGCAAGGGACGCTTTATGGCCGCAACAGCAATGGCGGCGCGATCAAAATCTCCTCCGTTAAGCCAGATACGGAGAGCTTTAGCGCCAGTGGTCGCGTGACGGTTGGCAATTATGACCGCATTGATCTGAAAGGCAGTGTCAATTTGCCTCTCACAGAGGCGACGGCTTTGCGTGTTTCTGCCCTACGCTCCTCACGAGATGGTTTCTTTGATCAGACGGCGATTGGTCTAGACGGTGATCCTGAATTTGATGGTGTGGGGGCGATTGACACGCTGGCCGTACGGGGCTTGCTGTCGCATGATTTCGGAAACTGGAATATTCTTCTTAGCGCCGATTACACGGAAGATGCTTCCGATCCGATTCCGGGGTCTATTCCAGATGACCTAGACCGCGATCGTGACATCTTCACCATTGAACCCGCGCCGGGTGTGGATTGCGTCCCCGGAGATCCTACCGCCGAAGCCGGCGTGTTTGATTTCCGCCGTATTGGGTGTTTTGCGGGCCATGAAAGCGAAACCATTAGCCAAGGCTATTCCGCCACAATCACCGGCGATATTGCCGGACTACAATTGCAATCCATCACGGCCTTCCGCCGCCTGGATGATGAACTGTCCAGCTATATCAGCCTGCCTTACTTCCAACAGACGGATCAGGAACAGATCAGCCAGGAAGTGACGCTAAGCTCTAATCTTTCGGGACCATTCAATTTCGTTGTTGGCGCCTTCTATTATAAAGAAGACCTCAACTTCGACACGCGCTTTGTCTTCCCGTTTAGCGTGGCGTCTGATTTGGAAAGCCTCGCGATCTTTGGCCAAGCCGAATACCAAGTGGGGGATTTCACCCTGACGGGGGGCCTCCGCTACACAGACGACTCGCGGGAGTTTTCAGGTCAAAACCGGGGGGCCTTTCTCGGCAGTAACGCGACGCTCGATGATGATAATGTAAGCTATACCGCTAAGCTCGATTACCAGATGCAAGATAACCTACTGCTCTACGGTTCGTTCTCAACGGGTTATAAAGGCGGCGGTTTCTCTGCTGATTGTTTCTCCGCCACGGCGTGTTTCCTGCCCGTGACAGAAGAGACCGTCGAAACGCTAGAGCTTGGGTTTAAGTCGCAATTTGCGGATAATCGCGTTCGCTTAAACGGGACCTATTTCACCAATGCCTATGACGGGCTGCAAATCTCTGCGACTGTGCCGAATGTGGGCTTTACCCGTTTTAATGTTGATGAGACCGAAATTGACGGTTTTGAATTTGACCTGACTTTCGCCCCGAATGAGCGGTTTGAGCTCACGGCAAATCTCGGCCTGCTGGACGGGTCTTATGAAAGCTTGACCGACTCGCAGGCTGCGGCCCTGACCAATAGCGGTCAGACTTGTCCGGGCGGTGTACCGACGATTGCCTGTGCGCAAGATTTGGAGCTGAAAAACGCGCCCTCTTACAAGGCCAATATCGCGGCCTTTTACACACAGCCGATTGCCAGTGGTGAGTTGATCTTGTCTGGTGACATTAGCTTTGAGGATGAAAGCTTCAATCTGGTGGCGAACCAGCCGACGGCTCTGTCTGAAATCCCGACGCTCAGCAATGCGCGCTTGGCCTATCGCCCGGATGATGCCATTTGGTCTGTTGCGCTTTGGGTGCGGAATATTTCCGACGCGGAATATAACCGCGCGTCAACGTCCGCCGGCGGGGCGCCGGGTCAAGCCGCCGCGGTCTATGCTGCGCCGCCACGGACCGTGGGTATTGACTTCGGATTTGATTTCTAAAACCAAGACATTGCTTTGATTTAAGCCGTCGCGCATCCCGCGCGGTGGCTTTATAGTGTCTACATGCCTTCGACTGTGTTCGATAAAATTTGGGCGACCCACCACGTCACCGATCTGCCGGGTGGGGAGAGCCTAATCGCAATTGATCGCACCTTTTTGCACGAGCGGACGGGTTCGGTTGCGCTGGAGTCCATGCAAGCCGCTGGGCGCGCGCCGCGCCGACCCGATACGGTTTTCGTGACGATGGATCATATCGTCTCGACGCAGCCGGGACGGGGCACCGATGATGCGCGCACGCCGGGTGGCGATGTCTTCATTACGGCTACGCGCGCTGCGGCAAAGGCGGCGGGGATTAATCTGATCGATGTGCTGTCACCCGATCAAGGCATTGTCCACGTCATTAGCCCGGAACTTGGCATCGCTCAGCCGGGGCTCACGCTCGTCTGCCCGGACAGCCATACGTGCAGCCAAGGCGCGCTCGGGGCGCTGGCTTGGGGGATTGGCAGTACGGATGCTGAACATGCCATGGTAACCGGGACGCTGCGTCTGTCCAAGCCCGCCCAAATGCGCATCCGCATTGACGGCCAGCTCTCGCCTGGGGTGACAGCGAAGGATGTCATCTTGCATATCATCGCCACATTAGGCGCAGATGGGGCCAAGCGCTGTGCTGTGGAATTTTGCGGTGAGGCCGTCGAGGCGATGGAGATCGAAGCCCGTTTGACGCTTTGTAATATGGCCGTCGAATTCGCTGCCTTCACAGCCGTCATCGCGCCGGATCAGAAAACCACGGATTATCTTAAAGGCCGTCGCTTCGCGCCGAAAGGCGACGCTTGGACAAACGCTCTGAACGATTGGGCGCGCTTAAAAACTGACGCCAATGCTGTTTTCGATTTTGAGCATGTTTTTGACGCGCGAGAGATTAAACCGACGGTCAGTTGGGGAATCTCTCCGGCGGAAGCAGCGCCGATAGGGGGACATGTTCCGGATACGTTGTCCGCCTCGGTTCGCGATTACACTGGGTTGACCGGCGGGGAGGCCATGCGCGCCCTTGCTGTGGGCGGCGCGTTTATTGGCTCTTGTACGAATGCGCGCCTGTCGGACCTGCGCGCGGCCGCTAAAGTTTTGCAGGGGCGTCGCGTTGCGGACGGGGTCACCGCGATCATTGTGCCAGGTAGTCAAGCCGTACGCCGCGCGGCCGAGGCCGAAGGCTTGGACGCCGTCTTCAAGGCGGCCGGATTTGATTGGCAGGAACCGGGCTGCGCCTTTTGTTTCTACGCCGGCGGGCAGACATTCGCGCCCGGCACACGCGTCATCAGTTCCACCAATCGCAATTTCAAAAACCGCCAAGGTCCGGGCGTGATTACCCATCTGGCCAGCCCGGTCGTCGTCGCCGCAAGTGCCGTGACAGGCCGCATTACTGATCCAGCCGATTTGCTAGGAGCGGACCCAGTATGAGCGGATTTACCCAACATACGGGCATCGCCGTGCATATCCTGGGCGATAATATCGACACGGATCAGATCATCCCCTCGCGAGAGATGAAAACGGTCAGCAAGACCGGCTTAGGTGCAGGTCTGTTTGCGGGGCAACGCTATCTGAGCGGCCGCACACCCAACCCCGATTTTCCGCTCAATTACGAGGACGCAAAAGGCGCGACAATCCTAATCGGCGGCAAGAATTTCGGCTGTGGCAGTTCGCGTGAACATGCGGTTTGGGCGTTAGTTGATTATGGGATCAAGGCAATCGTCGCCGAAAGCTTTGGCGAGATTTTCTACAATAATTGCGTCCGCAATGGCGTGTTGCCGATAAGTGTTTCACGTGAAACAGTGGATAGCCTTGGGCAAACCGTGACGATTGATCTGCCCGCACAGACACTGGACGGTCATCCCTTCGACATTGCCGCGTCCGATAAACATATGCTGGTCAAGGGCTTGGACCCGATTGCGCTGACTTTGGACCATGTGGACGCCATAAATGCGTGGGAGACGGCAGACCGGCAAAAGCGGGGATGGGCGTATCGCTAGATCGCGCCGCTGGCTTTTAGCGTGCCCACATCCAGTCCCGCCGCTTTGAACACGGCCTCCGTATGTTCGCCCGCTTTGGGGGGATCGTTACGCAAAGGCAGGCGCGCACCGTCCAGCGCAATCGGTAAGTTAGGCAGCTTGGTGCGCGTGCCGTCTTCCATTTCCATGTCCAGCAATCCGTCGCCTGCGTTTAAGTGCGGGTCGTCAAACATCTCCTCGGGTTTTCCGATCGGGGCGAAGGGCAGGCCGAG
>CAZSUW010000020.1:0-37177 GCA_964610115.1 uncultured Algimonas sp. | reverse complement strand
GCAATATGTCCGGCGCGCCGATCCTCTTGCCTGCGCGGCATGTGATCAATGTGTTGCTCGCCGCCGCCTTCGCGGCGCTGGTCGGCATGTTGATGGCGACGGGCGGAACAGAGCCGTGGATGATGTGGGCCGTGATCGGCGTGACCTTGATCCTCGGCTTTACCTTGATCATTCCCATTGGCGGCGCGGATATGCCTGTCGTTGTGTCCATGCTGAACAGCTATTCCGGTTGGGCGGCGGCGGCGCTGGGCTTTACGCTCGGCAATCTCGCGCTGATCATTGTGGGCGCGCTTGTCGGCTCGTCTGGGGCGATCCTGTCTTATATCATGTGCAAAGGTATGAACCGGAGCTTCATTTCGGTCATTCTGGGCGGCTTTGGCGGCGACGCAGCCGCTGGCGCAGCGGGCGACAAAGAACAACGCCCCGTCAAGCGCGGTTCGGCTGAGGATGCGGCGTTCATTATGAAGAACGCCTCCAAAGTCATCATCGTGCCGGGTTACGGCTTGGCGGTCGCGCAAGCGCAGCATGCTTGTCGCGAAATGGTCGATACGCTGAAGGAAGAAGGTGTCGATGTCGCCTACGCCATCCACCCCGTCGCGGGCCGGATGCCGGGCCATATGAACGTCCTGCTGGCCGAGGCCAATGTGCCTTACGACGAAGTGTTCGAGTTGGAAGATATCAACAGTGAATTCGCCAATGCCGACGTGGCGTTTGTGATTGGCGCGAATGATGTGACCAACCCCGCCGCCAAAACCGACCCGCAAAGCCCCATCGCCGGGATGCCCATCCTTGATGTTGAAAAGGCGCGCACCGTCCTCTTCGTAAAACGCTCCCTGTCGCCCGGCTATGCCGGGATCGACAATGATCTCTTCTATGAAGACAATACGATGATGTTATTGTCAGACGCGAAGAAGATGGTGGAGGAGATTATCAAGGCACTGTAGCGGCTTTACGAACAAGACGCTTTTCGCCTTCGCACATTTCTGTGAGACGCCGGATTATCGGCTGAAACAGTTATGTAAGCCCCTTAAGGGCCCGCATGGATACCTCGCGCCAGAAGACGTCTGTTCTAACCTTACTGGCTCTCATTGCGTTTGCTGGCAATTCCGTTTTGGCCAGACTGGCTCTGGTGGATGGGGCCATCGATGCGTGGAGCTTTACAGCTATTCGGCTTTTCTCTGGGGCCTTCGTGCTTTCTCTGCTCGTGGGGCAGGGCGTTTGGCGTCAAACGCCTTGGCATTTGGTCAGCTGGCTTGGGGCGGTCCCATTATTGGGCTATGCCGCGCTATTCTCCTTTGCTTACCTGTCGATCGATACGGGTATGGGAGCCCTGCTGCTTTTTGGGGCTGTTCAGGTAACCATGATCGGCTGGGGCATATGGCGCGGTGAAAAGCTGAGCCTTTGGCAGTGGCTTGGGATCATTGCCGCATTGCTGGGACTTATCGGATTGCTCTTGCCAGGAACGGCTCGACCGGCGCTGTGGGCGGCTGGGGTGATGTTGGTGTCCGGCATCTGCTGGGGGGTCTACTCCTTATTGGGTCGAGTCAGCGCCCAAAGACCGTTGCTTATGACAGCCGGCAATTTTGTGAAGGCGAGCTTGCTTGCTTTACCGCTTAGCCTCTGGTTCTTATTCGCCAGCTCTCCTGTGCAGATTTCGCTCTATGGAGTGGGCTTAGCCATCTTTTCAGGGGGCATAACATCTGGCCTCGGCTATGCGATTTGGTACCGGGCTTTAAAAAACCTGAGCGCTTCATCAGCGGGCATTATACAGCTTGCCGTGCCTCCTCTTGCTGCTCTGTTTGGGATTGTTCTACTGGGAGAAACGCTCACAATTCGTTTTGTCATGGCCAGCCTTCTTATACTGGCGGGTATTGGCCTGGCCTTGCGCAAATAACCTCTTCGGCCGAGATGGATCGACGACGGGGTTAGGCAAAATGGATGGAAAATGCTCTGATCTCTGAACGGGCCTAAGACTGTAGTGCCTGCATGGTAACTGTCGGGCCCGAACCAGAATGCGGTCTGTAAATCATTAAATTACAGCAATCGTCCGACGGGGCCAAAACTGCGGCGGTGGATCGGGCAGGGACCCTGCGCCTCCAGAGCGGCGAGATGCGCAGCGGTAGGATAGCCTTTATGTTGCGCGAAACCATAGCAAGGAAAACGAGCGTCGGCCTCGATCATCAGGCGATCCCGTGTCACCTTCGCCACGATGGACGCCGCTGCGATGGAGAGGCAGCGAGCATCGCCTTTTACGACGGCTTCGCCGGAGCAAGAGAGGCGCTTAGGCATCCGATTCCCATCAATCAGCGCGTAATCTGCTGACAGGGTATCAGCGCAGTCGGCCATGCCGCCCAAGCTGGCCCAGAGGATATTTTCATGTTCAATTTCAATGGGTTCGACGATGCGTATCGCGATCTCTGCACAATGATTTAACACATTCAGGATGCGTTCACGGCGGGTCTGGCTAATGGACTTGCTGTCATCCAAACCCAGCTCTTGCAGCCGGGTCAGGCTAGACGGATTAAGGATTACGGCGGCGGCCACAACAGGTCCCGCCAAAGGGCCTCGCCCTGCTTCGTCCGCGCCGCACACACGGGAAAATCCCTTTGTGTGGGCTGTCTGTTCTAGCCGATAGTCCGGCCCCGGCTTGGAAGAGCTTTTGGGGCGCGCGGATCTGGGCGAGGATGTCATTAACCTTGGCACGAGACCTGCATGTGATGTTCCGTTGGAAAAGGAAACACTGAAAGCGGGCCTTTTTAGCGCCTTAAAGGTCTGTTAACAGACCGCAACTGGATTGAATGGGAGACACCATGACCAAATTGAAATTCGCCGGCGCCGCTCTTGCGTTTGCGTTCGCCGCCTCCGCTCTGCCTGCCAGCGCTCAGTTGACTGACGAGCAGCAGGCTGAACTGATGAAAGCTCCATCGACTGAAGGCGTTGTCACAGACGCGGCCTCCTGTGAATATGAAGGTGGATCTGTCGAAGCCCTTGCCGATGGACGTATCTGCTTCATCCCTGTTCGGGGTGTTGCGGCTAACACAAAGATCTATGACGGCATGAAGTTGGGCGTGATCCGCTGCGAAGGCAACGGCGCTTTTCCGAACGAACTCGTTCCGGGTGGTTCCTACTGCCGCGTCTATCTCGGCCCTAAAGCGCAGAAAAAAACACGAGAAGAGCTCGAAGCTGAGCTTGCGGCTATGACAGAAGCGGAACTGGCAAACGGTTCCTAGGCTCAATCTAAGCCCACGAATTTGTGAAGCCCGGTCCTCGTGACCGGGCTTTTATTTTTTGAAACGCCTGCCATAGGCTTTAATTCGTGCTGCACGTCATCATCCCGACATATGAAAGCGAGGACCGCTTGCGCCGTCTTTTGCCGCAGTTGGAAGGGGAGCGCATTATCGTAGCTGATGGCGGGTCGAAGGATAAAACTATTGCGATTGCGCTCAGCTATGGTGCAGCGCTTGCGGTTGGCGTGAACGGGCGTGGCTCACAGCTTCGTGCCGGGGCGTCACTGGCAAAGCTTTCAGGATCGCCGGAAGATTGGTATCTTTTTCTTCATTCCGATTCAATTCTGCCGGAGAATTGGCGAGGTATTGTCGACCGCGCCATGCAGCGCAACCTACCCCGTTTTTTCCACTTGCGCGCTGATGCCAAAGGATGGCGCGCCCGTCTGCTCGAAAAATTAGTCGCTTTCCGGGTCTGGGGCTGGGGATTGCCTTATGGGGATCAAGGCCTTTTGATCAGTCGAAAGCGATATGAGGCTGTGGGCGGCTATAAGCCTTGGCCACTTTTTGAAGACGTAGATATGGTGGACCGCTTGCCCGATCTGACAGCGCTTCCAGCGAAGCTCGGCACAGATGTTTCGAAATATATGCGAGGAGGGATGTGGAAACGCGGACGGCGTAATCTGGCTTTACTCAAACGCTTTCGTGCGGGTGAAGACCCGAAAGACCTGGTCCGTGACTATGTCTAGGCCAAAACTCTTCGTCTTTGCCAAACGCCCCGCTATGGGCGCGGCGAAAACGCGCCTAGCAGGCGATATTGGTCCAACGCATGCCCAACGTCTTTACCGCGCAATGACGGCACAAATTTTACGCCAAGTTCAAGACCCTCGCTGGGATACGATCCTTTATGTCGCCCCGCCGCACTCTGTCGGGGCTATCCCGGCTTGGGCGGGTGTGGCACAGCGTGCTCAACCGAGCGGCAGTCTTTCGCCCCGACTGGGGGCAGTGTTTAAAGGGCCAAAGCGTCCGGTTGTCGTTATTGGCACAGATTGTCCACAGGTATGCGCCCGTGATATTGCCGAAGCGCTCAAAGCCCTGCAGTCAAATCGTTTTGTTTTTGGTCCGGCGAGTGACGGGGGGTTTTGGTTGATGGCGGCCAATGCGCCACTCCGCCCCAATTTCTTTGACGGTATTCGCTGGTCGAGCGAGCATACACTCAACGATGTTGAGACACGCACAAATGGGTCTGTTGCGCGTTTGCGAGCACTGACGGATGTCGACGATGCGGCGGGGCTTGCCGAATGGCGTCGCGCTTAATCGTCAGTCGTCAGAGCTTTCCGCTAGCCTTTCGTCAATCAAGCGCGCCGTCGCATCGATCAGCAGAATATCTGCCCCCTTGCCATGGCCTGGAACAACGGTTTCGGCGTTGCGGTAGGTCGACTTCGTCCAGACGAGGGATTCGCGCCATGTCGGTAAGTCGGCATCAGCGATATTGCCTAAATTCGTGGACCCAGCGCCGCGTACGAAGCACGCCGCATAGAGGATTTTTTCTTCGGGCAAATAGGCAACGATATTATCTGGCGCGTGACCGGGTCCCGGATAGGCCACTTCGACTTTGCCGACTTTAATACGGGATCCGGGCTCTGCCAGCGCGGCAACAGATGTATTGGGTACAGGCCATCCAGCGCGGGCGGCCAGGTTGGGCGTATCAGGATGGGTGAAGACTTCCAGACCTTCTCTTTCAGCTGCATCGACCCCTTGCGTGCGGTCAGCGTGATGGTGTGTCACGATCAGCTTCGTGACCGGCTTTCCGGTTTCTTGGCGGACACGTTCGATAAGCGCGACGGTAGCCAGTTCGCCCCAAGCCGCATCGACGAGGGTCACTTCATCTCCATCGACGACAACCAGCCCGTTTAACGGGATCGGCGCTTGACCGGGAATACGGTAGACAGTCGTGTGAACCCAAACCCCGGGGGCGAGTTCGGATAAGGTGACGGGATAGTCTTTTTGTAATTGCTCCAGGAAACGATCCTGAACCGGTTCAGACGGCGTTGGCGCCACTGTCGCCTCATTTGCGCAAGCGGCCAAAACGAATGCAAACGGAAGTATGGTGCGTTTCATAAAGTCAGACTCCAAGTTTGGATGCCGCGAGGCGCTAGCAAGGCCTGTGCCGCTTGTCATCTTGTGGTGTAAGTCCGTTATGAAGAGAGTGTGCTAAGTTTTTCCCGCAAACTAAGAAGATCGCGCCATGCGTCGGCCTTCAAAGCAGGTTGACGTAAGAGGAAGGCTGGATGGTAAATCGGCAAGGCCGGGAGACTGTTTCCCGCTTCTGTCGAGATCGCGACTCTCTGCCATTGGCCTCGATTGCGCATAATCCCATTGACGCCCGTCATCGCCTGCAGGGCTGTGCCGCCCACAAGGAGAAGAACTTTGGGTTGCGCCAGTTGAATGTGTCGGGTGACAAAAGGGCGGCAAAGTTCAATCTCGCTCGGCTCGGGTTTGCGGTTATTGGGCGGACGCCAAAAGCAGACATTGCTGATGTAGACCTCATCACGCCCGAGCCCGATAGCGCCTATCATGCGGTCCAGAAGTTGGCCGGAACGACCCACAAAAGGTTGACCGTCTCGATCTTCATTCTGACCCGGGGCTTCGCCAATGATCATCAGCAGGCTGCCGGGTGTTCCGCGTGAGAGGACGGCCTGGCGCGCGCCGTCCGAAAGCACCCCCGCATCGAATTGATCCAGCGCCGCCTTAAGCTCAGCTATCGTCTTGCAGGCTGCTGCGATCGGGGCGGGGTCCAGTGTCGGGGTAGACGCCGCTGGGGCAGGTCGTGCCAGAGGTTTGACCGCTGTGCTTCCCGCCGGCTTTGTTTTTACAGCTGAACGCTGTGCAGGGCGTTTACGTGTGGGGGCAGGCGGCAAGTCAGGGACGTCAACGCCGACCCGGCCATACCAATCGATTAAACTGTGGAGAGAGCGCTCCATAGGGAACCTTATAACGCCCCTTGCGTAGAATGCGCGGTGACTTATGCACAGTTGCGGTTTTTGGAGTGTCATTTCGTGAAATTATTAAGGGCTATAGCTCCGAATCTGCTTCACCCTGCGCGGATCGCACGCTAGAGCCGCCATCGATGCTGCGTTACGCCACCATCCTGCTTGTCACACTTGCCGCCACTTGGTGGGTGTTGTCGGGCTATGGATTTACAAAGCCTGTGGTTTTGACCCTGGGCATAATTTCCTTATGTCTTGTTCTGATAATGGCGTTTCGGATGCGCATTCTAGATCGAGAGACAGCGCCCTACCTGACTGTGCCGCAAACACTGATCTATTTTGGCTGGCTGTTCAAAGAGATCGTCAAAGCGAATTATGCTGTCGTCAAAGCGGTTATGGCGCCAAATCTCGAAATCAGCCCGACTCTCGTAAAAATCCCGGCAAAGGATAAATCGGATTTATCCAAGACGATGTTCGCAAATTCTATCACTTTGACGCCGGGCACAGTCTCGGTCGTTATGGCGGATGATCATATTCTGGTTCATGCGCTTTTGTCCGAAATGAGCGATCCGGAAGATTTTTCTGACATGTCTGATCGATCATCCTTCGCGGTGGGGGAATAGCGTGTCGGGATTGATGGGCTATTTCATTCTGGCGGCGGCCTTTTTCATCATCGTCTCTATGGCGATCATGCTCGCGCGCCTGATAGGCGGTCCTTCGCTCTATGATCGGATTTTGGCGGCCAATAGTTTTGGGACCAAGACGGTTCTGTTTCTCTGCGTCTTCTGCTTCGTTATTGGCCGCGCGGACGCCGTCGATATTGCGCTACTCTATGCACTGATGAACTTTATCGCGACGATCGCCGTGTTGAAATTCTTTAATTATAAAGCCCTGGATGTCGGTTTGAACGACTCTGGATCAGATTCGAGTCGTCTGCAATGATCGGCGCGATACTCATCCTAGCCGCAGAAGCCCCCGCTGCGAGTGCGGGCCTGACCATTGATTGGGCTAGCGTTTGGGCGGTCCTGTGTAATCTGATCACGATTGTCAGCGTGACAGCGGGCGTGATTTTCGTTTTGTCAGGCACGATTGGCGTTTTGCGCTTGCCGGATTTCTTTACCCGTCTTCATGCTGCCGGCATGACGGATACGCTCGGCGCGGAACTCATCCTGATTGGCTTGATCTTCCAAGCGGATAAAGTCTCGGCTGAGCCGTGGCAGATGATCGCGAAGCTCCTACTCGTCGCCTTCTTCCTGTTCGTCACGAGCCCCACAGCCACCCACGCCATCGCGCATGCCGCTTACCGTTCTGGCGAAAAGCCGCTGCTCGGCAAATGGCGCGCGCCGGAGGTGGAATGATGATTTGGATGACAGGGACGGTTGGTTGGTGCGGATGGCGAGAGAGCCCCTTTTCCGTTTGCTATGCGCTGATTGATCAGCCTCTCGCTTATGGTCCGCATGATGTATGGCTAGCAGGTCTCTGGGTAGTTTTGTTTTTTTTCATAGTTCTCGCATCAGCAATGCGATCTCCTGCTCTTATGTTTTGGAATGATTTCGATGAGGACTTTGATGTCTTTCCAGTTCCTGATGAGCTGCCCCAATGATTATGGCCGTTGCTGACATATCGCCGTCTATCCCGACGATTATTCTCGACGTTTGTTTGCTGTCGCTGCTTGTCGTTGTGGCGCTGGCCATTGTCCGCATGCGTTCGCTCTTTGCGGTGGTCATGCTGCAAGGCGTCTATTCGCTCGTTGCGGCGGCATGGTTTGTCACGCTCGATGCCGTGGACGTCGCATTTACGGAAGCTGCCGTCGGGGCGGGGATTTCGACCGTACTGATGCTCGCCGCCATGTTGCTGGCGGATCGTGAGTCCACGCCAGTTGTGAAATCCCGTCAGTGGGGAGCCTTGGCGACGGTGTTCCTCGCAGGTGCTGCCATGCTTTATGCTGTACCGGACTTGCCGGATTACGGTTCCGCGAACAGCCCGGCCAATTCTTATATAGGCACGGATTTTCTTTCTCGGACCGCCACAGAAGTTGACATTCCGAATGTCGTGACGGCGGTCCTTTCCTCTTACCGGGGCTATGATACATTTGGCGAAGTGCTAGTGATTTTCGCGGCGGGGCTTGGCGTCTTGCTCCTGCTAGGACTGAACGGCAATGCAGGTCGCTATGTTGCCGAGGTCAAAGGTCGTCGCGTGAGCGAGCCAAGCGCACCGACAGGAGCGACAGAGAAAGAGCCGTCAGATGACATCGTGACGGATAGTCCGAAGACTCGTCCCTCTGTGACACGCCGATCTGATATGGGGGAGGATGCAAGATGAGTGAGCAACGCCCCTATGATGCTGATGTTCGTGATCCCCATGTGCTCTTGCGGGTTATCGCGAAATTTCTGATCCCGCTCATCGCGCTCTTTGCCTTTTATGTTCAATTTCACGGCGAATATGGCGCAGGCGGTGGTTTTCAGGCGGGCGTGATCTTGTCCTCCTCAATCATCCTTTATTCGCTCGTTTTCGGGCTAAAAGAATGCAAGCGCGCCTTTCCGCCTTGGTTGATCCGCGTGGGCATGAGCTTAGGTGTTTTGCTCTATGGCGGCACGGGGGTTGTGGCCTGGATGCTGGGCGGCGAATTTCTGAATTACAGCGTCTTGTTCCCCGATCCGATTGATGGGCAACATTACGGCATTATCGCGATTGAACTTGGCGTGCTGACGACTGTGGCTTCCGTCATGGTCGCGATTTTCTATAGTTTTGGGTCGCGTCAACCGGAAGAGCAGCAAGAGGAGTGGAAAGCATGACCGGCCTGTTTTCCCACTTCAACTATGTCGTCGTGATCATCCTGATGATGACCGGGCTTTATATTGTCTTTGCCAACCGGAACCTGATCAAAAAAATGGTCGGGCTGGCGGTGTTTCAGACATCAGTCTTTCTTTTCTACATTACGCTGGCGAAGATTACGGGCGGGCAGCCGCCTATCCTGCTCAAGGATAAGTCGACCAAGTCCGGCTATGACGAATTCACACAATATGTTGACCCCGTCCAAGTCGCGGCGAGCGGAAATGTCTATGTCTTGCCGGGGCAGGGTAGTGACGTCATCTATTCCAACCCATTGCCGCATGTTCTGATCCTGACCGCGATTGTTGTGGGTGTTGCGACGTTAGCGATTGGTTTGGCGCTGTCTGTGCGTATTCGCGAAGTCTATGGCTCGATCGAAATGGATGAGATCGAGGCAATGGACTTTGCCTATAATCTCGAGGGCACGGACGAAACGGACGTGGCGGGAGACCTATCAAAGTGATCGCTTGGTTGACGACACATGGCGCCGCCCTTGCGGTTGTCCTCCCACTGCTGGCCGCCGCCATCTGCGCTGTGCTGCCCAATACGAAGCGTTTGGCTTGGCTTGTCACCCTGGCCGTTGCTGCGGCGATTACGGGGGCGGCCTATATCGTCTTCAATGTTCAGCAAGATGTCGGGACATTTATCTACGGCATGGGGGGGTGGGCACCCCCGCACGGGATTTCGCTCTATATCGATGCGCTTAATGCGCCGCTATTGCTATTAATCACGGCAATGGCTGTGTTTACGCTCGTCTATTCGGCCCCGGCAGGCCAAGCCGAAGTTCAACTGAAAAAGCGGGGGCCGTTTTATGCCGCTTTCATGTTAGGGATTTCCGGCCTGCTCGGCATGGTCGCCTCTGGCGATGCGTTTAACGTCTTTGTCTTTTTGGAAGTCAGCTCGATCAGTACGTATACATTGGTCGCTATGGGGGCGAACCGGGATCGACGGGCCCTGTCATCCGCGTTCAACTACCTCATCCTTGGCTCGATCGGGGCGACCTTCTTCGTGATTGGCGTTGGCTTTATGTATGCCGAAACGGGGACGTTGAACCTCGCGGATATGCGTCAGATATTGGCGGACCTAGACGGTGGGTCGCGTGTCGCGCAGGTGGGCTTCGCCTTCATTCTTGTTGGCCTCGGTCTAAAGCTCGCTATGTTCCCGCTGCATACGTGGCTGCCCGGCGCATATGCCTATAGCCCGACCATGGTGACGGCGTTTCTGGCTTCAACGGCGACCAAGGCGGCGCTCTATCTGATGATCCGCTTCATGTTCTTCGTGTTCGATCCCAGCTATGATTATGTCGCGGTGACGCTGACCTATCTGATTGCGGGCCTCGCAGTAATCGGGATGATTTTCGCCTCGCTTCAAGCCTTTTTCCAAACCGATGTGCGGCGTACGCTCGCTTTCTCGTCAGTTGCCCAGATCGGCTATATGTTGCTTGGCGTATCCCTCATCACAGTCATGGGATTGGCCGCCGCCTATATCCACATTCTTAATCACGCAATTATCAAAGGCGGTTTATTCCTCTGCGTTGGCGCCATGTGGTATCGCTTCGGTATTACGCGCGTGTCAGATATGGCAGGCCTGTCCAAGACGATGCCAATCACGGCAACGGCCTTCACGGTCCTCGCCTTCAGCCTGATCGGTGTACCATTTACAGCCGGTTTTGTGTCCAAGCTCGCCCTTGTCGTTGCGGTCGCAGACCATGGTTGGTGGTGGGCCGTGGCCGTGATCATGATCGCGTCGATCCTGGCGCTTTTCTATATGGGCCGGATCCTGAAAGTGATGTATTTCGACCCACCAAAGCCAAGCTGTGTTCGCGCAGATGGCACAGTTATACGCAATGAAGCGCCAGTGCTGATGCTGATCCCGATCGTCTTATTGGCTGTGGCGTCCGTCTATATCGGGATGCAAGGCAATGTGATCTTCACAGAGGTGAGTGACGCGGCTGCAGCCGCATTGCTTGGGGAGGGCGCGCCGTGATGCTCGACCCTAGCTTTGCTCTTGCTTTGACAATGTTGATCCCGCTGGGTGCGGCGATCCTGATCCCCATTGTGGGCGAGCGTTCGCCGAACTTACGCGAAGCCGTTACTTTTATTGCCGCGATCGCCCTCGCCCTCGTCGTGGGTTACCTCTGTTTGCTGGTGGCTGATGGGCAGCGGCCAGAGCTTTACATCGGCAAATTCACGGACGCCTTCGAAGTTAAGTTTCAACTAGAGCCGCTCGGCGCGACTTTTGCGGCGATCGCGAGTTCGCTCTGGATCGTCAACTCCATGTTCACGCTCGGCTATATGCGCGGGAATAATGAAAAGAACCAAACGCGCTTCTTCGCCTTTGTCGCAATCGCGATTGCCTCGGCCATGGGTATTGCGACATCTGCAAACCTCATCACGCTTTTCATTTTCTACGAAGCGCTAACGATTAGTACGTTTCCCCTCGTGGGTCATAAACGCGATGCCAAGGCTCGCAAAGGCTTAACGGTTTATACGCTTGTCCTGATGGGAACCTCGCTCGGCCTGCTCTTGCCGGCCATTATCGGCACGCAGATTATCGCCGGGACGACGGACTTTCTGCCCGGGGGTGTGTTTGGCCCAGAGGTATCATTGGCGGCGACGTCAATCCTTTTGATATTGTTTGCCTTCGGGATCGGGAAAGCGGCGCTGATGCCAGTCCACCCCTGGCTACCGAGCGCCATGGTCGCGCCAACGCCGGTTTCTGCGCTCTTGCACGCCGTGGCCGTTGTAAAGGCGGGCGTTTTTACCATGCTGAAAGTCGTCGTCTTCACCTTCGGGGCTGACCTGACGCTCGCCACGCCGAGCAGTGATTTTCTGGCTTGGATCGCCGCGATCTCTATCGTGCTCGCTTCGGTCATTGCGCTGCGGCAAGATAACTTAAAGCGACGGCTGGCGTTTTCGACCGTCTCGCAGCTCTCCTACATCACTTTAGGGGCGATGCTTGCGACAAGCTGGGGTATTCTGGGCGGCGGCTTGCAAATCGTGATGCATGCCTGGGGTAAGATCACGCTCTTTATGGTGGCAGGCGCAATCTATACCATAGCGCACCGCGATAGCGTCAGTCAGCTGGACGGCTTAGGCCGCAGCTTACCGTGGGTTTTTGGCGCCTTCCTCGTGGGATCACTGAGCCTGATCGGAATTCCACCCTTTGGGGGATCTTGGCCGAAATTCTATCTCATGTGGGGCGCACTAGAATCGGGGCAGGCGATCCTAATGGGCGCCTTGATCATTTCTAGCCTTCTTAACATTCTTTACCTCCTGCCCATCGCGATCCGCGCCTTCCTCAAACCTCCCGCTGATGCTGCGAAAGATGCGGTCATCGCCTTAGAAGCCAAAAAGCATCGCTGGGTCGTGATACCGCCTGTGATTACGGCTATTGGCACGCTGGTCGTGTTCTTTGCTGCGCCGTGGATTATCCAATTCCTGGAGCCGATTTTATGACGACTCCGACGACTGAAGATATGTCAGACTATCATCCGACCGCAAAGCGCTTCGCTTTCTTGGGATCAGAAAAGACGAAAAGGGCCTTTATTTGGGTGCCATTGATTGGTTTTTTGCTGACGAGTCTGCTGGGCATCATTTACCCGCAGAAATATCCGGCCCCTTGGGAAAAGATTGGCGATTTTGCAGTCCCGGCGAGCTGGGCGATTTTTGGTCTTGTGATGTTTGCCGTCGTTGCGCTGCTCACGCCATTGCTCGCGAAAATCTTCGTCAAAGCTGAAGGTTATTACCCGGGTGAGAGCCTACCCGATGCCGCGGAAACGGAGATCGAAGGAGAGGGCGCGTGATCGATCTTCTTCAAATTAATCCGGGCCTCTGGGTCATTTTGGCGGGCCTGATCGCGGCGCTCATTCCCGTGAATGCGGTGCGTAAGGCATTGGTTGTGCTCGCGCCACTATTGGCCGGGGCGTTGATTTTTTCGATTTACGACAGCCAAGAAGTGCTAGCGGGGCAGATCGAAATCTACGGCATTACCCTAACGACGCTTAGGATAGATAATCTCTCGATAATCTGGGCCTATCTGTTCTGTCTGGCAGGCTTCATTAACGGCATTTACGCCTTGCATGAGCGCAGTCTGGTCACTGACGCAACGGCCTTGATCTATACGGGCGCGGCGATTGCGGGCGTGCTGGCTGGCGATCTGTTGACCCTATTCGTCTTCTGGGAACTGACCGCCATCGCGTCTGTCTTCCTCGTCTGGCGGGGTGGGGACCATGCTTACAAGGCGGGTATTCGCTATCTGGTCATCCAAGTCTTGTCGGGCGTTCTACTCCTCGCCGGGGCCGTGACCTATGCGGGTTCGACGGGTGGTGACTTCACATTTGGTTATATCGGCCTCGACGCGCCGGGCGCGTGGCTGCTCTTGATCGCGATGGGCATTAAGGCGGGTTTCCCGTTCCTGCATATGTGGATGCAAGACAGCTACCCCAAAGCCTCGATCACGGGCACGGTCATTCTGGCGAGCTTTACGACAAAGTTTGCGATCTACGCGCTGGCGAGGGCGTTTCCGGGTACAGATCTGCTGATCTGGATTGGCTGCGTGATGGTTCTGTTCCCGATTATTTTTGCGGCCTTGGAAAACGACAATCGCCGGAATTTGGCCTATTCGATAAATAGCCAGCTTGGCTTTATGGTGATCGGGATCGGGATCGGAACGACGATCGCCATTAATGGCGTAGCCGGGCATGTGTTTGCCAATGTGATTGCCAAAGGCTTGCTCTTCATGTCCGTTGGTGCAGTGATGTACCGGACCGGGACAGCCAAAGCGTCAGAGTTGGGCGGGCTGTTTAAGTCCATGCCTTATACGAGCGCGCTGTGCTTGGTGGGGGCGGGATCGCTCGCGGCTGTTCCGCTCTTTGCAGCGTTCGTGACGAAGTCGCTGATCTTTTACGCGGCTATCAAAACGGGGCAGTGGATCCCGTTCACTATCATGCTGTTCGGTACAGCCGCCATGATTGGGGTGACGGAAATCCGTGTGCCTGTTTCAACCTTCTTCGGTAAAGATCGTGGCCACCGCGTCGAAGAAGCGCCGTGGAATATGCTCGTCGCGATGAGCCTTGCCGCAGTGATCTGTGTCTTCATCGCCTGGCCATTTGGCGGCTATTCTTTGCTCTATTCCCTGTTGCCGAACCCAACGGATTATAATCCTTACACAGGCGACCACGTCGTGTTTCAGTTCCAACTCTTATTCGGTGTCATGCTGGCTTATGTTTTACTGAAGCGCTTCGGCCTCTTGCGACAGGATCGAAAAGCCGAAATCGTTGACGCGGATGTTATCTATCGCCGTTGGGGTAAGGGAATTGCTATTTGGGCCGACGCCATGTGGACTCGCCTTGGGGCGAATGTCATGAACTGGCGTGCCAGCGGGCAAGCCTCTATTGGTCGGCGTCTGTCTCAGGCGTTTTCACCGGCGGGCTCTCTTAGCCAAGCGGCCCCTAGCGGACTTCCGGCTGTGCTGACGGCCGGGCTTCTATTGCTTGTCCTTGTCGTCGCTTATTTGGCGGGATAGATGGGACAAGATGACCTTGATCCGATCCTACCGCTGACGGCGAAAATCGTCAGCGCCTATGTCGGTCGTCACGACATTGAACCAGACGCACTGCCGGAACTTATCCGTACTGTTTACGACGGGTTGAAAACCGCACATGACACGATCGCAAAACCGAGCCGCCAACCGGCCGTGCCAATAGATGAGTCGATAACGGATACGCACATCATCTGTTTGGAAGATGGAAAGTCGTTCCAATCTTTAAAGCGGCATTTGCGGGTGGCGTTTAATCTGACCCCGGAAGACTATCGCGCGCGTTGGGGCTTGCCGGATGATTACCCTATGGTGGCGCCAGCCTATGCGCGCAGACGCTCCGCTTTGGCAAAAAAGGCAGGCTTAGGTCGCAAGCCCTAGTCTCAAAAAATTCCACTTTACAGCCAAGAAAATTATTCATCGGGTCCAGGGTTAGAAAAAAACGAATCGCATCCGAATCATAAATGTCTCGTAATGGGCGGTTTGTGGGTGTTTTTATGGTTAACGGAACCTTGTCGACGATTCTGGAATTGTCGAATGTCTGATTCGTCAATGGGGACAGGGATGTCGGCACGGGGAAACGGGTGTGATCAAGGGGAATGCGTTGCGACACCAAATGGTGCTGCCACAACAGCGGGAAATTTACGATTACTGGCGTCGAAAATGTCGGGGCGAATGCCTTCCATCAGCCGACGATATAAAGCCAGAAGAGCTGGCCTCACAACTCTCCATGGTTACGTTGACCGAGCCTGTTCCGTGCGACGTGAATCCAGGCGCTAAGCGCTATTTCTACCGTTTGGCAGGCACGGGGTTCTGGCGCTTTTACGATCAGGAAATCCAAGGCCGCTTTGTTGATGAATTGCCAATCGGATGTCGGGCAGATTACTGGCATCGTGTCCTGGATATGGTTGTCACTCACCGTCGACCTTACCACGGCGTGACAAAGCCCAACACGCCGATCGGTTCCCATATGGCGCAGTTCTGGATTCGGCTGCCTTTATCCGCCGACGGGGATCGGGTCGATACAATCCTCGGTTATGATTATATCGCGCCGCTAGAGCAGGCTGTTGCCCCTCTACAGGCCCAAAAGAAAGTCTTCGCCTAAAACAAGGCTGTAGGACTTTATACCTAATTTAAGCCGGTTTATCCTATCCCTTTCCAACAGAGTGTGATAGGAAAATAATCCTCTATAACGGTGAGGCCTGTATAAGGGCCTCCAGTAAAAAGAGAGGGGGATTATGCCGCGTCGCACATCAAATCGAGATGATGATCCAGTTCGAATGCGCCTATGCCTTGCGGCAACCGCATTGGAATTTGGCATGGACGATCAGGACATTGCCACGCCCAAACGGCGTGGGCCCTTAGTCGATCTTGCGCGTCAGGTAGCCATGCGCTTGGCGCATACAAGTTTTGGTATGACACATACCCGTATTGGGGCCTTGATAGGTCGGGACCGGACGACGGTTCGTCATGGTTGTGACGTTGTTGAAGATGAATGTGACGACCCTATTTTTGCCGCCCGGATCGAACGTCTCGAAACGGTATTGTCTCCTTTCATCACAGACGGGAAGGTCCAGTATGAGCCATAGTACTGATCATTTAATCCGTCGTCTTTGGCAAAAAAATGGTGTCATCGTGCGAACGCGCGGAGCGACTCTTCTCGCTATTCATCCCCGCGGGGACCGGCGTTGTCGGCGTATCGGTTGGATCGATGCGGTTGATGCCAATGATTGGCTAGAGCGCGGAATTCTACGCCCCACATCACGCGGTTTGTCACTGTCTGATGATGTGATTCATCGCTTGCGTCACGGCGAAACCCCGCGAGCGATCCAAGAAGCCATGCGTCACCCAACAAGGCAGCTAAACAGGCCTACCCAAAAAACTCCGCCCATTGTGACCATGGACCGCCTATTGGATAGCCAAGGCCAACGCGTGTTTTCCGATGCGCAAGTCGAAGCGGCGCGGCGTTTTGCGCGGGATTTAAAACGGGCCGGACAAGGCGGTGGTGTCTTATCCAACTTCTCAGCGTCAGACCTGTCCGCCCCACATGTGGACGGAACACGCAGGCATGACCGTGCAGAGGATGCGGCAATTAAACGGGTTGATGCAGGTCGGGCCGTTGCGCAAGCGAAGAAGGGGCTCGACACCCGCATTGTTCGGGTTCTCACACGGGTCATCGGCGCAGATGAACCGCTGGATGCGGTTGATCAAGGCCAAGGCTGGGGTCCCGGTGTTGGCGCGATGTTAATGCAGATTGGTCTGGACCATCTTGCCCGCCACTATGACATTCGCAGGCGTTAATGAGCCAAGACGAAAATTAAATATCAGGTGGATTGCGGGTATAAATAAATCCCCGCTAGAAAAATTGGCCATAACTTAGGGGCATGTCTATTTCTGATCGACCTGCCGCTCGGGCTATTAAAAAACTCAATGCACGCCTCCTAGCGCTCGCCGAATCTGAAGAGGATATATCCGCAGTCGATATAGAACGTACAGCAAAAGCGATCAGTCTGTTAATCCGAACCATCGAACAGTCAGAGGACTTTCTTTCCACGCAAGATGAAGACGGCCGGGTCGGGGATCGCTTGTCCCCTGAAAGGCATCGCCAGCTTATGATCCGAATACGCAATGCGGTGGAGCGTGGCTTGCTCGATGAACCCCAGACGGTAGCGGTTAATCCGTGAACCGCGCCGAATTCCTCGGCTCGCTTTCCGAATGCGAGCACCAACATTTACTGCGCTGGTGGGACGCGACGCGGCGCGACGATCAACGGGCTCCCACTGTGCCAATCTGGCTGGTTCTTGGCGGGCGCGGCTCTGGGAAGACGCGCGCAGGTGCAGAATGGATTTTAGACACGGTCCGCGCCGGCGCACGAAGAATTGCCCTTGTCGCGCCGACATTACATACGGCGAGAGAAGTCATGCTGGGCGGGGAGAGCGGTCTATTATCGATAGGCTACCGGAATGAACGTCCTGTCTTTCAGCCGACACGGCGTCGGCTTTTATTTCCGAACGGGGCAGAAGGATTGATATTTTCGGCTTTTGAACCCGATAGTTTGCGCGGATCGCAATTTGATGCCGCTTGGGGCGATGAACTCTGCGCGTGGGCGGATCCCGAAGCGGCTCTGTCTAATCTGCGGATGGGATTGCGCTTAGGGGCAAATCCGCGCTTATGTCTTACAACAACGCCCCGACCTATTCCGCTGCTTGACCAGCTGATGGCAGAGCCGGGCTGCGTGGTCACGAATGCGCGAACGCGAGACAATGCGGCGCAGCTAAGCAAAGACTTTATCAGTCAAATGGAGACGGCTTTTGGTGGCACGGCGCTGGGCCGACAAGAGCTTGATGGAGAGATCGTTCGGGACCATCCGGGGGCCGTTTTTCAGCGCCCGCATATTGATGCAGGGCGGGTAGAAAGCCCGCCCGCGCTGAGCCGCATTCTGGTTGCGATTGACCCTCCGGCAACATCACATGCGCGCTCTGATGCGTGTGGGATAATGGTGGTTGGCGTGACCGATGGTGATAGCCCGCACGCCTATGTGCTCCACGACGGTACGCTCAAACGCGCAGAACCCCTGACCTGGGCGCAGACCGCGATTGCCTTGGCGCATGAGCTCGGGGCGGAAGCGATATTGGCCGAAACCAATCAGGGTGGGGAAATGGTGGCGGCGACTTTGGCGCAGGTTGATCCGGACCTTCCTGTTTTATCGCGGCATGCGCGTCGGTCAAAGCGGGGCCGTGCCGTGCCTGTCGCCCTCCTCTATGCACGGGGTCGCGTGCATCATGTCGGACGCCTTGATGCGCTGGAAGACGAAATGTGCGCGTTCGGAAGTCCGGCACAGAGCGGTAGTCCGGATCGCGTTGATGCCTTGGTATGGGCGGTGAGTGAACTTCTCCTCTCGACGGCGGCGCCGCGCCTGACCTTTCTCTAAAGCCAAGAATTTTCTTTACATTACGGGTCGGAGAGATTGATTTTTTAATCAATCTTTTACCGTAATCACCCCATTTTCGCCGCATTCAGGGAAGAGCGACCCTTTGAACGCAAGAGCGACCATTATGCCAAAGACGTCCAAAACCCGCCAAAAAGCTAATCTGGAGATCGCCTTGCGCAAAACGGATGAGCAGCTTGGGCAATTAAATTGGGAACTCGCAACGGAGCTCTCTCGTCTGGCGGAACAGACCAATGATCCGGCGCCTTTAATGCAAGCCGTAGACGCCTTGCGATCTGCGAAACGCTATTATTCATTTGAAGATATGCCGCGCGAACATGCTACTATCCAGCAGACGATTGCGGACACATTGCTGAAACTCGGACGGCAAACCGGCGACCGAGACGCCCTCACCAGTGCGCGCGACGCTTACCGCGGAGCGATCACGCTCGCGAGTCTCTTATCCGATGAAACATTGCGCGAAGACCTGCGTACCAATTACAAGCTAACCCAGACGCTTCTGGGGGATCGGCCGCGTAGCCAGTCCCTGTTTAACGTCGCTTAAAATTCAATAAAATGAACCGCTTAGGGTTAATTTACCCTATCTAATCCCCGCTGAGGGTAAGTGGGCCTATAAGACCTCTATCGCTGCTTAAAAGGGTTTTGAGCCGCGACGGAGACACCCCTTATGAGACTGCCGTTTACGGGCCGCACTGCGGATCCGGTTCTTCCTGCTGCGACCCCGCCTTACACGGGCGAAGTCAAATCGTCTGGCGCCCCTCTTGTTGCCGTTGAGCTTTCACGTCGCGCCTGTTTCACCGCAACCGACTTCGGTTCGCTTTGCCGTGAAGGTTTTTCGCGTAACCCGATTGTCTATCGCTGCGTGCGGTTAATCGCGGAGGCCGCCGCCTCTGTGCCCATGCGCGGTAGCGAGCATCTGCCAAGCGGGACAGATGTGGCGTTAGAGCGGTTTTATGGCTATCTTCAAGTGGCCGGGGCCGCCTATCTTCATGTGGCGACGCTAGACGATGATCTTATCGCGATTTCCGCTTTAAGGCCCGATGCCGTTGCTTCCCTGTCCGATAGGGCCGGTCGTGCGACAGGCTTTGCGGTCAAGACATCGGCGGGACGCAAAGTTTATAATCGGGACGCTCTCACTGGACGCTGTGAGGTGATGGGGCTAACGCTGTTTAATCCGCTCGATAGCCAGTCCGGACAAAGCCCCTTACGCGCGGCCGCAACAAGTGTTGATCTTCATAATCAAGGCACGCGCTGGGCGAAATCCTTGCTCGACAATAGCGCGCGTCCCTCCGGCGCCCTTGTCTATAAAGGCGGTAACGGAACCGGACTGTCTCGGGATCAGGTTGATCGTCTCAAGGCTGAGTTGGAAGCGGGCTTTGCCGGTCCCGCTCATGCAGGGCGACCCATGGTGCTCGAAGGTGGGCTCGACTGGAAGTCGATGGGCTTAAGCCCGTCGGACATGGATTTTACGCAGGGCCGTCGCGAGGCTGCGCGCGACATCGCGCTCGCCTTTGGCGTTCCGCCCATGTTGCTCGGTATTCCGGGAGACAATACGTACGCCAACTATGCCGAGGCTAATCGTGCGTTTTGGCGGCAGACAGTTATTCCACTTGTGACGAAAACAGCGCGAGCTTTGTCGGAGTGGCTTTCAGCCTTTGGAGACGAGATCAAGCTGTCGCCCGATTTGGATGGCGTGCCAGCGCTCGCCACGGAACGGGCAGCCCTATGGGCGCGGCTCGAAGCAGCGCGCTTTCTGGATGATGATGAACGCCGCGCACTCGCCGGGCTGGCTCCGCGGGAGACAGTGCAATGACGGAGGCTACTCGCGCGGCTATCTCAATCGATCGAACGATTGGGCTTGGGGTCGTTTTTGCTGTCCTCGTGCAAACGGGCGGGGCCCTCATGTGGGCTGGCGGAGCCAATGCTCGAATTGGTGAGTTGGAAACCGAGGTTCAGGTCGCTTTTGACGTGAATAAGCGACTGGCGCGCCTCGAAGGCGAGACGGCGGTTATGCGTGATCAGCTGAGCCGGATTGAAGGGGCGGTTCTCAATGAAAATTAGGGGTTACGCCTCCCGTTTTGATGAACGGGATGCAGGCGGCGATGTGGTCAGGCCAGGGGCCTTTGCCGCGAGCTTGCTGGAGCGATCAACGCCTTTGCCAATGCTGTCCGATCACCAACGCCCCATCGGGCACTGGACGCGGGCTGTTGAAGATAAAAGGGGGCTACGTGTCGAAGGCGAGGTGAGTGATCCCGCCGTTCAACGCCTCATCCGTTCCGGTCGCGTGAACGGCTTATCCATCGGTTTCAAAACCCGTCGATCGAGAGGTCCCAAGGGGCAACGCGACCTTCTCGACATAGATTTGCGGGAGGTCAGCGTCGTCGCTTTCCCGCTGCTGGGCTCCGCCCGGATCCAACAGTTCGACGACACAGAAAAACTCGCGCAACAACAAGGAGTATCCGCGTGACAGACATGATTGAAACAAAAGCCTTCGGGTCACTTTCAGGACAGGCCGGTGATGATTTTGCCGCGACATTTGCTGCTTTTCGCCAAGCGAATGACGAACGCTTAGACGCTATCGAGCAGAAATCCGTTGTCGATCCGCTGCTTGATGCAAAAGTGGACCGTTTGAACAAACGCTTGGAAACGTTATCGGCCCGCTTAGCCGCACCGGCCACCGCTATTGAGCCAGAGACAGAAACGAAAAGCGCGTGGACGCGGTTTATTCGCTCCGGCGATGACAGCGCGCTGACAGAACTAAAGGCGTTGTCCACCAGTGATGGTGATGGCGGCTACATCGCGCCGATGGAAACGGAAAGTCGCATTGATGCGGTTCTGGCGGCGAGCTCGCCATTCCGGTCGATAGCCACTGTTCGAAAGATCGGCACAGGGACATTCCGTAAGCCAATTAGCCAATCTGACACTGCTTCAGGGTGGACAGGCGAAAACGATCCGATGGCGTCGACAACAGCCCCTGATTTGACTTTGGTCGACTTCCCGGTTGGCGAGCTTTACGCCATGCCAGCCGCGACCCAAGCTCTATTGGACGACAGCGTCGCGGATGTTGATGGCTGGCTCGCCGATGAAGTCCGAGACGTCTTCGCGGCTCAGGAAACGTCGGCCTTCGTCTCGGGTGATGGTATCAATAAACCCAAAGGCTTCTTGACCTATCAAGGCGGTGCGAACGCTCTGCCCGTTGTAAAAACGGGTGTCGATGGTGATTTCGGGGATGGCCACGATGCGCTGATCAATTTGATCTACGCGCCGGAGAGCCGCTACCGTGCCGGTGGTAGCTTCGTTATGAACCGCCAGACCTTATCCGAAATTCGCAAGATTAAAGACGCGGATGGCAATTATATCTGGCAGCCCAGTGTACAGGCCGGACAGCCAAGCCAGTTAATGGGGTATCCCGTTATCGAGGCAGAAGACATGCCGGATATTGGGTCCGGTTCGCTATCAGTCGCCTTTGGTGATTTTCGTCGAGGTTACTTGATTGCAGACCGCCAAGGCGTGCGTGTCCTACGCGATCCTTACTCTGCGAAACCTTACGTTCTATTCTACACCACGAAGCGTGTGGGAGGCGGGGTCCAAGACAAAGACGCCATCGCTCTGCTGGAATTCGGCGCCTAGCGTCTCGCCCAAAATCTCAAACTTTCAGGCTCGCCTTTTGGCGGGCCTTTTTCTTTCCCGCACAACAAAGGAGGGACATTGTGCTCACTGATTTATCCGCTCCGCCTCGCGAGCCGATTTCGCGCGATGAGGCGAAGCTTTTCCTGCGTATCGACCATGACGAAGAGAATGATCTGATCGATATGCTTATACGCTCCGCGCGAGAGCGCCTAGAAGCCTATCTCAATGTCGCCATGATTACCCGTCCCTTGCGGTATGAAACGCAGGGCGTCGAGGACATTAAACTGCCGCGTTGGCCAGTGATAGCGATTGACCAGGTCGAAGTGGGTGGTCAGGTCGTCACAGATTATCGCGCCGATTTGCGATGCCGCCCGGCAGTGTTGAGCTTTGCTTTGGATAAGCTCGTCACAGTGGATTTCACCGCGGGCTATGGTCCGGCGGCTGACGATGTTCCGGCCCCATTACGCCAGGCCATGCTGCTTTTGCTTTCGCAAGGCTATGAGAGCCGAGGGGACGCGCCTGAAGCTATCCCGCTCATGGTGGATGCGTTGACCCTACCTTATAAAGTCGTCGGGCTATGAGGCCGCAATTACGCCATCGCGTGGGCCTATACACGCCGTCAACCGTTCAAGACGATATGGGCGGCACAGTTATAAGTTGGAGTTTTGACCGAGCCCTTTGGGCGGGAATAAAGCACACAGGTCTGAGTGAACGCGTTGAGGATGGTCGCCGGCTTGCGACGCATCGTTACCGCATTCTCACGCGCTTCTTACCCAACTTTCCCGCTCAAGCCCGCCTGCTTTGGCGCGGTCAAACCTTGCGTGTTGTTGCCTGTAGCGATCCAGATGCGCGCGGGGAGCGGCTGCACCTGATTTGTGAGGCTGAGACATGAGCAGCCTTGCCGATAGTGCGCAACAGCTGGTGCAGGACATTCATACGACACTGATATCCGCGCCCTTGATTGGGGCTGTGCTAGGAGATCCGCCGCGCATCTATGACGACGTGCCGGAGGACCCGACCTATCCTTACCTGACCTATGGGACGGTTCGCAGCGAGGACCGCAATGCGGATGGAGGCGGAGAGCGTATAGCGCATCAAATCAGCTTTCATATCTGGTCTCGCGGTGCAGGGCGCCGGGAAATACTGGAGCTCTTAGACCGTGTACAGTCAGTCCTAGAGGCAGGGCTCTCCCACGCCATAGTCCCGCTCTACGCCGATGTTTTTGCCGCCGGGCGCGGCGGGCAAGTTACCCCGAATACACGACATGGCCTCTTGCGCCTGTCCATCATCACAGAAAGCTAAACCATGAGCGCGAAATTAGGACGAGACCTATTGCTGCAAATCGATGAAGGCAGCGGATTCACGACAGTTGCAGGATTACGCACCAAGTCGATCCGTTTGAATAGCCAAACGGTTGACATCACGGATTCAGGTTCAGGCGGATGGACAGAACTCTTGCCTGAGGCGGGGCTACGGTCTTTCACTGTGACAGGCAGTGGTGTGTTCCGAAACGCAGTGTCTGATCAAACGATCAGAGCCGCCTTTTTCGCGCAAAGCGAACTGACTGCACGCTTAATCTTGCCGGATTTCGGAACTCTAACGGGGCCCGTCCTCGTTACGGCACTGACTTATGGCGGCACTCATAAAGGCGAAGCGGTTTTTGATCTGACGCTCAATGCCTCTGGCGCCATAAGCTTTGCGCCCGCATGAGGGATGTTCGCCCTGGCGATGTAATAAGCCCGCTTGGCGTCTTACGCCTGTCAGTGGGTGCACTGGCCGAAATCACCCTGCGCCTAAACGCTTCTGGACCTGCGGCACTCGCGACGCGCCTGCGTGCGATGGATGCAGCGGCGGCGCGTCACTTGCTGATCTCCCTCCTTCGGACCCCTAACGCCGAAGCACAAGTGGCGCGCCTATCCGATGCTGAGCTGATGGCGCAACTACAAGGTATCACACGCTGTATAGAGGAGGCCTTCGGATGAGTTGGCCATTTCGGAAGTGGCACCGGCTCGCAGTTCGCGGCTTCAATCTTCAACCCTCAGAGTTCTGGGCCATGCCGTTGGCGGATTGGTTGGCTCTGCTTGCGCCCGAAACAGCACCAATGGACCGAGCGCAACTCGACGATCTCATAAAGGAATATCCCGATGACTGATGACATCAACCGGGCAGCTGATGCCGTAGAGGCGCTCGATTTTAACGCCAGTGTCGCCAATGCAAGCGCGCTGGCTGACGCCTTTGAAACCGCCGGTGACCGCATTGCTGTGTCGCTCGAAAGTGCCGCGCGAAGAGGCTCGCTCTCATTTAATGACATGGCCGAAACGATCTTACGTGACCTTGCGAGGGTGGCCGTTACCGAATTGGTCGAAGCGCCCCTTCAAGGCTTGATCAACGGCCTAAGCGGCAGTTTCCAAAACGCCGTGAGCGGGGGCCGTACAAATGTCGTTATGAACATAACAGGCGCGACGGACGCAGACAGCTTTCGCCGTTCCGAAGGTCAAATCGCGGCCGGTTTGGCCCGTGCCACACAGGCCGGCGCTCGGAGGATAGGATAATGGCCTTTCATGATGTGAGCTTTCCATTGACCCTGGCTTTTGGGGCCAGTGGCGGTCCGGGGCGGCAGGTCGATATTATAGAATTGGCGTCTGGGCGTGAACATCGCAATACGGCGCAGTCACGATTACGACGCCGCTATAATGCGATGACGGGGGTCAAGTCAGTTGAAGATGCCCGAACGCTGGCAGCATTTTACGAAGCGCGCGGCGGTATGCTGCATAGCTTCAGATTCCGCGACCCAATTGATCATCGTGCTGAAAACGAAATTCTGGGAACAGGCGATGGCGTTCAAACCGACTTCGCCCTGAAGAAAACTTATGGGCAGCAGGTGCGCCCGATTTCTAAGCCTGTTGCAGAGACGGTAGAAATTCGTGTCAATGGATCGGTCGTTCCGCACACCTTATTGGGCCAAGTTGTAAGCCTGTCAGCGCCTGATACCGGTGCCATCGTCACGGCGAGTTTCACCTTTGATGTACCGGTCAGATTTGCCGCTAACCAGCTCATTCTAGCGCTTGAGACAGACGGCGCGGTGAACGTGTCCGATGCCCCCTTGATAGAGGTGCTCGACGATGCGTGACGTACCGTTCGATCAAAACAGCGCGGCGACAACGCTAGCCCGGGCTTTTATCCTTACACTTAAAAATGGCGAGACATTCGGGTTTACGAATTGTGATCAGCCCCTAATTGTTGACGGAGTTTCTTGCCGTCCCATGCAAGGGGCAGAAAGCGAAGCTCGCTCTGGGTTCGATCCTGACAGTGGCGCACTTCGTGCGGTATTTGATCTGGATCTTTCAAAAGAAGATATATTGGGCGGCTTTCTCGATGGGGCACTCTTGGATGAGTGGCGGGTGGATTGGGCCGACATGGACAAAGCCCTGCATGTCACGCGTGGCCGTTTAGGCGCGATACAAGTGGAGGGTGATGGATTTGAGGTTGAATGGCTTGGCCAGTCGACTTTGCTCGACCGCTCGACGGGGCGGGTGTTTTCGCGCTTATGCGATGCGGAATATGGCGATGCCCGTTGCGGCCTGTCAGCTGAAGACGGACAGAGCTGTGCCCGAACATTCACGGCCTGTCAGGCGTTTGGGAATGAAGTCAATTTTCGCGGATTTCCCTACATTGTCGGTGATGATGTCTTGCAAGCGGGTGTGCATCTGACCCCAACCCGCAATGGCGGTTCCCGCTATGCGTGAGCAGGCTTTGGTTGAGGCACAGACTTGGCTTCAAACACCCTACCGGCACCAAGCGTCAGCAAAAGGCGTGGGGTGTGATTGCCTTGGCCTCATTCGTGGCGTGTGGCGCGCACTTTACGGCTCTGAGCCGGAAACGCCGCCCGCCTACACGCCGAATTGGGCGGAGGAGCAGGGCGAGGAAACGCTGCTTGAGGCGGCTCGGCGTTGGCTTGTGCCTCAAGACAACCTCCAACCCGGTGATGTATTAGTTTTCCGTCTAAAGCCCGGACGCCCCTGCAAACATATCGGCATCCTCTCCGGTGACGGAGATCGGGTTCTGCACGCTTATTGGGGCCGGGCTGTCGTTGAAAGCTGGCTCTATCCTTTTTGGTCGCGACGCATTGCGGCGACTTTTTCTTTTCCTGAAACGGAGAGCACCTTATGACGACTTTAGCGGTAAATGCCGTCTCCGCTGTCGCCCGGGGCGGCGCGCAGGGGCTGGTTCGGTTCGGAACGCAGCTAGCGATTAATACAGCCAACACGGCGATTAGCCGCCTGCTGGATAATCGCGTTTTCGAAGGGCCGCGTCTGGAAACCTTTCACTTGCAGACGAGTCGTGACGGGGCGCCTATACCCCGCGTTTTTGGGCGGGTGCGTCTCGCGGGCCAAGTGATCTGGGCAAGCCAAGTGCGTGAAGCCGTGACGGAGGAAACAGTCGGCGGCAAGGGCGGTGGGCCTGTACAGCGCAATTATAGCTATACGGTCAGCTTTGCAGTCGGGTTGTGTGAAGGTGAAATCCTTGGCGTTGACCGCATCTGGGCGAATGGTGAGATTTTGCAAAAATCCGGCCTGACCGTACGCGTTCATACGGGGAGCGAAACGCAAGGGCCTGATCCTGTTATTGACGCGACAGAGCCAGGCCCTGTTCCGGCTTTTCGTGGGACAGCTTATATAGTGTTCGAAGACTTCCCATTGGACGACTACGGCGCGCGCCTTCCGAGCATTAATGCCGAGATCGTGCGTGCAGTCCGCCAAGGTGGGCAGATGGAAAAGAAAATCCGCTCGGTCAATTTACTGCCGGGTACAGGGGAATTCGCCCTTGATCCGCAGATTGTTGAAGAAACGCCGCGTGTTGGCGTGACTATTCCAACCAATATGAATAGTTTTACGGGCGAAGCCGATTTGATCGCCTCTCTTGATCAGCTCCAGGCCGAACTTCCGAATTGCCGTCATGTGAATATAATCTCCGCCTGGTTTGGTAGTTCACTAAGTGCGGGGGAATGCCGGATACAGCCTGGGGCAGAAAGACTTGATAGACGCCTACCGGATCGGGAATGGCGCGTCGCGGGGCTAGGTCGACGCGACGCTTACATCGTCAGCGCAGATGCAGAGGGCCGCGCTAATTATGGCGGGACTCCGAGTGATGAGAGCCTGATTGCCTGCATCAGAGAGCTCAAGCAGCGCGGTTTTGCGGTGACTTTATACCCGTTCTTATTGATGGATATGCCGGGCTTTCCCTGGCGGGGACGCGTTGCGGCGAATAGTGCGGCAGACGTCTCCGCATTTTTTGGTGACGATAATGACTTCCGCTTCCGCCATCATATTTTGCATCATGCACGATTGGCGCAGCAGGCGGGTGGTGTCGATGCCATCGTCATCGGTACCGAGATGAAAGCGCTGATGGCCAGTCTTGATCCAAGCTATCCGGCTGTTTCTGCTATGCGGACGTTAGCGGCAGATGTTCGAGCCGTTGTTGGGACGCACACAAAGATAACTTACGCCGCAGATTGGTCTGATTATTTTGGCGTTCAGAATGGCGGAGATGTGACCTACCATCTGGATCCGCTCTGGGCTGACAGCAATATTGATGCGGTCGGGATAGACGCCTATTTCCCACTGGCTGATTGGCGGGATGGCGATAGCCATCTTGATGCTACGATGAGCGAGACGGGTCACGATTTGGAATATCTAAGATCCAATGTCGAGGGTGGTGAAGGCTATGATTGGTATTATGCTAGTGAACTCGATCGCGACATGCAAATTCGAACGCCGATTGACGATCCGGTTTATCGATATAAGGACCTGCGTCATTGGTGGGGTCAAGCGCATATAAATCGCGTAGGTGGAATGCCGACTGACCAAACGGCATGGATACCTAAAAGTAAGCCAATCTGGTTACTCGAAATTGGCGCACCTGCCGTGGACAAAGGCGCAAACCAGCCCAATGTCTTCAATGATGGTCGCTCCATCGATAGCGCCCTGCCTTATTTCAGTAGCGGGTCCCGGGACGACCTGATCCAAAGGCGTTATCTTGAGGCTTTTATTGGCCATTATGAAGAGACGAATGAGCCGGGTTTCATTGATCTGGAGCGCATGTCTGTTTGGGCGTGGGATGCGCGCCCATATCCCTACTTTCCGGCACGGCTTGATGTGTGGAGCGATGGTGGCAACTGGTCGCGGGGTCACTGGCTCAATGGCCGAACTGGACTTATGCCCGTCGCGGATATTGTCGAAGAGTTGGCGCGTGATAGCGGCCTCAACGCTCTATCCGTCTCCGGTATTTCCGGTGTCATTCCGGGCTATGTCGTGGACCGACCTATGTCAGCCCGCGCGGCTCTCGGTCCGTTGATGCAGCTCTATGAGATTAGCCTGAATGAGCGTGACGGCGAAATCGTTTTTGATGTTGGGGGCTCTGTAGTTACGTCCCTCGATGACAGCGCGGCCCTGCTAGGACCTGTTCGGCGGTCTCGTGATGATGCGCAGACGAAAATCCGCGATGTGCGCCTTACCTATATTGATGCGGCGCGAGATTATCAGAGCGGCAGTGTAAGTGCGCGAGATATGAGCGCGGAGTCAGTCGCCGTGGTTGATTGGGTCGCACCCGCCGTGCTGGATGAAGGGTTTGCCCGTTATGTTGCGAACCGAGCGTTGGCGACGGCACAAATCAATGGTGAGACTATTCGCTTTCAACTGCCTTTACTTCATGGGCTAGCCATTCAGACAGGCGATCGATTTGTCTATGATGATGTCGAATGGCGCGTCGAAAGTGTCGAGTCAGGTATGAGCATCGATGTGCTGGCGAGACGGGTTTTGAGCGACACTGTCAGTTGGGTTTCAGGTGTAACGCCAGATACACCTGTGTCCCGGATTTATTCCGGCGCGCCGCAATTACTCGCTTTCGATCTGCCCGGACGACAGGGGATAAGCGTTGGCGCTCTGCTGTCTCCCTTCAGTCCCGTGACAGTAACATTTGATCGACAAAACGTTGAACTGGAAGCGCCTCTCCGAATTGGCGCGACTTTGTCAGACTTACCGCTACATTCGCCCTTATTTCTTGATCAGACGAATGATTTGGATGTGGCAATCGAAAACCTTGTCCTGTCTTCTCAAACTGAACCAAGCTTGCCCTTTGCTCTCGAGACCACGGCGGGCTGGGAGGTGATTATGGCCCAAAATGCCGAATTGATTGCGCCCAGCACCTATCGACTGAGCGGGCTAATCCGCGGTGCTTTGGGGAGTATCAGCGATATGACGGAAGTGCCGGCTGGAGCTCGGATTATCTGGTTGGGAGACGGGATTGAAGCCCTCGAATTAGATGAAGAATGGCGCGATACGCTTATAACAGTCGAGGGCGCAAGCGATGCGCGGCAAGCGCGTGCGGATGAAATTATATGGCAAGATCGTACTGGGCGCCCGCTTTCACCTGTCCACTTACGTTGGACTGGAACGGTGTTGAGTTGGATCGGCCGGGATATCGATTTTTCGCAATGGACGGCAAGTGATGCTGACATGCGCTTTAGGGTTCGTGTGACGCGCGGTGCCGAGATAGAAACACAGGATGTAATCGGGACATCCTTATCATTGGCGCCATTCGATAAGGTTGAGGTCTCGGGGCTCTCTGTGACGGGGCGTGAAAGTGCAGAGGCCGCGACATTGCAAGTTTCGTCAGGCTAATTACATGACACAGGATGGCACGAAAAAACCCCTATGATCTGCTGGGTGTAAACCCGTCCGCGACGGATAAAGAAATTCAATCAGCTTATCGTAAGCTGGCCAAAACGCTGCACCCTGACGTGAACCCTGACAATCCAGCGGCCGCGGAACGCTTTAAAGAGGTCACGGCTGCCTATAACCTATTGTCGAACCCGAGCCTAAGAAAACAGTACGACACAGGACAGATCGACGATCAAGGACAACAGCGTAATCCCTTCGCAGGCGGCTTTGGCGGTCATAATGGCGGCCCCGGATATTCGACAGGATTTGGAGGGTTTGAGGGTTTTGGCGGGCGGGGTGGCCCGATGGCTGGCGATGATATGGCCGACTTGTTCAGTAGCCTTTTTGGTATGAATATGGGTGGTATGCGCGGCGGTATGGGAGGGCGTCGCCCGCATAGGCAGCCGGTCAAACGCAAAGGCGCAGATATTGAGTACCGACTGACCCTTAGCCTGCCAGAAGCGCTGAAAGGTGGGATGCGGGCGCTGCCGACGGGGACGAAAGTCCGCATACCGGCAGGGGTCAAAGATGGGCAAACGCTTCGAATTAAAGGGAAAGGGCAGCCGGGTCTTCATGGCGGTCCCGCCGGGGATGGTCGCGTGAAGATCAATGTTTTAGAGCACTCGCACCTCGTCCGGGATGGCGATGATTTACGTTTGCGTCTTCCGATTTCGGTGCGAGAGGCTCTCGAAGGGGCAGATGTGCGCCTTGATATGCCCAATGGCGCTGTGAAACTGAAGGTCCCACCGCGATCGAACACCGGTCATAAAATGCGGCTAAAGGGTAAGGGTGTGAATGCGCAGGGCAATTTGATTGTCGAGCTTATTGTCACGCTGAGCCCGGTTGAGCTTGAACAGGGGGCGTCCTATTTGTCCACAATGAAAGATAAGGCCGAAAAAGCCGATGGTGATGTCTTGCGGTCAGATCTGATCGGGCTTTAAACAATCCATTCAGATTGCGTTCAATGCGTGATTGGTAGGGAACGCTTTGATGAAACGTTTGACACTCATAATTGCGGCATTTGCGTCGCTGGCGGTAACACCCGCTGCGGCAGCCCCGAATTTCGGGGTTGAGCGCTATATAAGCGCGCCTGCGCAAGTTGAGGGCTCGTCATATGTTCGCCTTGCCCAAGCGCAGAAGCAGATCAGTCCGTCTGATGCCAAGCGAATCGCCTTGTCGCGGGTTCGTGGAGGTGAAGTTGTGGATATACGCCGCACGGGTGATGCCTATCGTGTGCGTGTTATTGCAAGAGATGGTCGCGTTATTGATATCGTGGTTGACGCGCGGACCGGACGTGTCCGATAGGTCGTCCGGTTAGCCGGAGGATATTTCATGCGCATTCTTGTCGTCGAAGACGATCCAGATCTCTCTCGTCAGCTTAAGCAAGTTCTAAAAGAACAAGGCTATGCGGTCGATGTGGCCAGTGACGGTGTAGAGGGTCACTTTCTTGGAGATACGGAACCCTATGACGCTGTTGTCCTCGATTTAGGACTGCCGCAAATTGACGGGGTCTCGGTTCTGCAAAAGTGGCGGTCCGATAATCGGAAAATGCCCGTTCTGATTCTGACCGCTCGTGATCAGTGGAGCGAAAAGGTTGCCGGGTTTGATGCGGGTGCGGATGATTATCTGACCAAGCCATTCCATACGGAAGAACTCCTGGCCCGTTTGCGCGCATTGTTGCGACGGGCTGCAGGTCATACGACCGATACGATTGAGATTGGTGATCTGGTTGTTGACAACCGCGCGGCGCGGGCTTTCGTCAATGGCATGGGAATCAAGCTGACGAGCCACGAATTCCGATTGCTGGCTTATATGTCTGCTCATGTCGGGCGCGTGATTTCGCGGACTGAAATGGTTGAACATATTTACGATCAAGACTTTGATCGCGACAGCAACACGATTGAAGTGTTTATCGGACGTCTTCGCAAGAAGATTGGTACGGACCGAATCGAGACGGTTCGGGGACTGGGTTATCGCCTCGTCGATCCAGACGATCCATCCAAGAAATAGTGCGCGACCCCAATGGTCGCGTCCATGGAAACGCCGAATCCGTCAATGGTCTCACGGCTTGTCCGTGCCGCCGCCCTATGGACGATCCCGGCTTTAGCGCTGGCCGGTATGTTATTGACGTGGCTTTACCGTGACACGATTTACCAAAGCTTCGATGACCCGCTAGAGCAGGCAGTGACGGACCTTATTGCCGCTGTCGAAGTATTGCCGGACGGACGTCTCGCGCTCGCCAGAGAGCCGATAGATCCAAAGTATCAACGCGCTTTATCGGGACGATATTGGCTTGTGGGTAAAGCCGATGATGTGGAGCGCATAACGCCTTTGCTGGCGTCCCGTTCGCTCTATGGCGAAACCCTTCCAATCGATCCCCGGGACCGTGCAAACCTCCGTCGGGCTTCGGGGGAAGCGGTGCGCTTTTCAACCGTTAGCCCCGATCAAGAACAACCCCTCCGTGCCATTGGGCGGCAAGTTGCGTTGGAAGGTGTCGATCAACCCATTATCGCCCTGGCTGCGGCAGACAGAGCGGCGACAACACGCTCGATCGTCCGGTTTGCTGTGACCTCTATTGGTGTCTTAATGCTCTTAAGTTTGGGTATTCTGGCCGCGATCTATGCGCAGGTTAGACTGGGTTTACGCCCGCTCTTTTATCTTGCCGATCAAGTCGCTGCGGTTCGTGAAGGCCGTAGTGACAATGTTCAAGGACGCTACCCCGCTGAAATAGCCGGTGTTGCGGAGGAGCTAAACTCACTGATCGTGCATAATCGAAATGTCGTTGAAAGAGCGCAGACTCATGTGGGCAATCTCGCCCATGGACTGAAAACACCGATTGCCGTTTTACAGAATGAAGCCAGCGCAGGTTTGGCTATTGATCCCGCTATTGTTGCCCGACAAACCAATGCCATGCGGGGGCAAGTGGATCACCATTTGCGCCGCGCCCGTGCAGCGGCTCGCGGGCAAGCCATTGGCCTTACATCTTCAGTCGATGACGTCTTAAGCGGGATCGCCCGGACTTTGCCTCGTATCTACAGGGATAAGGCCTTATCCGTAGATGTTGATGGGGATGCTAATCTTCGTTTCCGCGGCGATAAGCGCGATTTGGAGGATATGGTCGGAAACCTGATGGATAATGCGGCCAAATGGACGTCAAGCCTCGTTGAGGTCACACGCGGTGCAGTTGGCGAAAAGTTGCAGATCATTGTCGAAGATGACGGTCCCGGCATTCCGGAAGATGAAATCGAAACGGCGCTAAAGCGCGGGGCGCGGCTCGATGAGGCGACGCCGGGATCTGGCCTAGGCCTCGCGATTGTTGACGATTTGGCACTTGCCTATGGCGGCTCACTATCCTTAAGCCGTAGTCCACTCGGCGGTTTGCGGGCTGAATTGGTCCTGCCGAGAGCGCAATGACCCGTCTTCCTATTGCCTTAGAAAACCGTAACCAAGACGGGGCGAAACTCTTTTCGCCGAGCGCCGGACGAAACAAGGCCGTAATTGCAGAGGCTTTGGCGCCGCGCCTCCCACAGGACGCGACTATTCTGGAGGTCGGATCGGGTACTGGCGAACATGGCGCAGCCATAGGCGCATTGCGGCCGGATATTTCCTGGCAATATAGCGATCCGGATGAAAAAAGCCGCCTCTCGCAGCAGGCCTGGGCTCTACCGCATTGGCCGGCTCCGCTAACGCTCGATATGTGCGCGGATCAGTGGTGGGCAGACCTACCGAGCTGTAATGCGATGTTTTCGGCCAATATGATCCATATTGCGCCGGTCGAGGCCTCACTTGGTTTAGCTAAAGGTGCAGGCCAACTCACTGGCGTTATTTTTCTCTACGGACCGTTTCTTCTGGAGGCGGATAGTGCCCCGTCTAATCAGGACTTTGATCGCTCATTAAAGAGCCGGAATCCGCGATGGGGTGTAAGAGAGTTGGCTTTCGTTAAGCATATCTTTGGGGAAGGCGGGTTTAATCTCGCTGAAAGCCTGACGATGCCGCGAAATAATCTGCTGTTGGAGTTCAGGCGCTAGACCTTGGAGTCAGCTTGTGCGCGCGACAATTCTTGCTTTTTCCCTCGCTTTTCCTCTGACGGCTTTGGCTGTGCCGGCCTATGCTCAAGTGCATCCGACAATCACCGTGCCTAAGACGGAAACACCTTCGACCCTAGAAGGCTACACGCCATTGCGTGACGGTATCGCGCCTGCGCCTCAGGCAGAGCCTTTAGAACAAAGCCCGCCGCAACAAGCGGCTCTCGGCACGCAGCCTATTTTGAGCGCGCCGCCAATGAACCTGATGGACGTGCCGATAACCTCGCTGCCTTCTATCGCGGATTTGGTGGAACGCGTCAGCCAGTCTACGGTCAATATTGTTGTTACCACCGAAACCGGCGAAACTTTATCCGAAGGGCAGGGCTCCGGCTTTATCATTTCGCCGCGTAAGGAAGTCGTCACGAATTACCATGTGATTGAAGGTGGCTCTATCATTGAAATCGAATTTAACGATGGTCGGCGCTATCCGGCAGAAATCATCGGCACAGATGAGGAAACCGATATTGCGTTGCTGACCTTTAGCAGTCCCGAGACCGTTCCGTATGTGAGTTTTCAGTCGGAAAAGAAAACGCGCATTGGTGATTGGGTCGTGGCAATCGGTAACCCCTTCGGGATTGGCCAAAGTACGAGCTTGGGTGTTGTCTCTGCGATTGGTCGTAACCGCGTCGATAGCGGGTCCTACGTCGATTATATCCAAACTGACGCCACGATTAACCGCGGCAATTCCGGCGGTCCGCTTTTTAATCTTCAAGGTGAAGTGGTCGGCGTGAATAGTGCGATTTATTCTCCAACAGGGGCCAGTGTCGGGATTGCCTTTGTGATTCCGCATGAAGTGGCCGAAAGCGTTGTCAATTCTATCCGCCAGCATGGGCGTGTCCGTCGCGGCTATCTCGGCGCGGCTTTGCGGGATGCTGTCTATGAAATTGATGGACGTCCGGGCGCGTTTAAATCCGGTGCGCTTGTCAACGGTCTGGTTCCGGGCAGTCCGGCCCAAGTTTACGGTCTTGAAGTTGATGACGTTATTCTGCGGATCAATGATGAACCCGTCCGCAATGCCGTCGAAGCCACCCGCGTTATCGGCCAAATGGGGCCCGGCGATGTGGCGACCTTTATCTATGAGCGAATGGAAAAGACCTATCAATTAGAGGTCTCAATAGGAGAGCGCCCTGAAAAAGCTGAAATCGACCGCGCAGCCGCCATTAGTCAGGGTCTTCCGCCTCCTCCGCCAAAGGCCGAACCGCATGCACGGGTCGATATAAATACCGGCTTGCATGTGCTGGACATCAGTGCGGAGTTCCGTTCTGCGATTGGCATGTCGTCTAGCCAGACCGGCATCTATGTCGAAAGTGTTGACCCGGGCAGCGATGCCGAAGCGGCGGGCTTTAAAATCGGCATGGTTTTACTGGATGTAGACGGGGAACCGATCGCCGAAGTGGCCGCGTGGAAGTCCATGATTCTGAATGCGAAGCTCGCAAAAAAGCGTGATTTGCTTATCAATCTACGCCGAAAAGACGGCCAAGAGACGTATATGGTTTTACCGTTATCTCTCTAGTGTATTGATTTTATTCGATTTCCGTCTTCAAACATTACCAAAAGGTTGCTTACTCGCGGCCCTCCGCTTTGCTATGAAGCTGTGGGGGATCACCGCAGGAGAGCGATATGAAAATCCTGGTTGTAGAAGACGATGAAGTCGCGGCCGAATATGTAAAAAAGGGTCTTAGCGAGGCCGGTCACGTGGTCGATCTTGCCATGGACGGCGATGTGGCGCTGGAAATGGCTGGGGGGGCGGAATATGACGCCCTGATCCTTGATCGTATGCTGCCCAAGCGCGATGGACTTGAAGTGCTGTCAGATTTGCGAGCAGATGGAAATGCGACACCTGTTTTGATCTTGTCGGCCTTGGGTGAGACGGATCACAAAGTCGAAGGCTTACGGGCCGGTGGCGATGATTACTTGGCCAAGCCTTACAGCTTCACCGAACTTCTCGCGCGTGTGGAAGCCATTGGTCGTCGTTCTGACCCAACGGCGGCGGTTACGAAGCTAAAAGTTGGTGATCTAGAAATGGATCTCTTGGCGCGAACCGTAAAGCGGGCTGGGCAGAAAGTCCTGCTGCAACCCCGTGAATTTCGTTTGCTGGAATGTTTGATGCGCAATGCAGGCCGGGTGGTGACCCGCACGATGCTGCTTGAAAAAGTATGGGATTATCACTTTGACCCCCAAACCAACGTGATTGATGTGCATATTTCACGCCTTCGCGGCAAGATTGATAAGGAATTTGAAACGCCGCTTCTGCATACGGTTCGTGGTGCGGGCTATCGTTTACAGCCGGCTTAGGATTCAAATTCATAGAGGCGGTCTATTTCCGCACAATCTGAACATAAAATGCGCGATGCGCAGCCTCTAGGCGATCTGGCGGAAACGCTCGGTCGCCTCTTGCGCAATACGGTTTTCCGGTTGTCGCTCGTGGGCGCGCTCCTCTTCGGAGTCTCACTCCTCGTCGCACAAGGGATCGTCTACTACCGGATCGTCGCGTCAGAGATGAACCGGGTCGAAAATAGTCTCCAGACCGAGCTAGACGAACTGATCACACTGTTTCGAAGCAGCGGCGACGTTGCGCTCCAGCGCGCAATCGATGAGGGTCGCCTCCCGCCTGATATCTCGCTCTACAGCGAAGCTGACCGCGCGCGGGCCAAGGTGTTTGCCGATGCGGGCGCGCGCGGCCGGGTCTCACAAGTTGTCTATTTGCGCGATCAACCGCCCGATAATTATAGTCTCTTCGTTTTCAAAGGCGCAGCGATTGGCCGGATGGTCACAGATAATATCCAAGAAAACGGGATCGAGGCCGAAGACTTAAAACCCTATACAGGGCGCGGATCCTTCAAAGATCAGATCATCAGCTCGGTCATTGATCCAGAATCCGGCGTTGACGAAGAGCGGCGTGTAACCGTGCTGGGTCGAACGATTATTGAAGGCGAGAGTGTCGTTGGACTGATCGTTGTCGGCCGCGATGTCGAGAATATTCTGCGCACGGGAGAGCAGATGCGAGAGGCGATTTTGCTGTCGTCTCTGATTGCGCTCTTTCTGGGTATATTGTCTTCTATTTTCGTTGCCCGTCGCTTCGCGAGTCGTGTGGACGAGTTCAACAAACTGGCGACAGACGTGCAGGCGGGGCATCTAGATCGCCGCGCACCGCGAAACTATTCTGAAGATGAAATGGACACGCTAGCAGAGCATTTGAACGGCATGCTCG
>CAZSUW010000019.1:13798-37241 GCA_964610115.1 uncultured Algimonas sp. | reverse complement strand
GCACTATCCAAAGCTGCAGAGGCGTAGAAAAAGCACGCCTTAAGCCGCTTTTTTGTTTGGGGCGATCTGTGCTAGAGTGGTAAGATGAAAACCGAACGTTTCGAATTTCCCGGTGCGCTGGGTCACAACTTGGCGGGACGTCTGGACGTGCCGGATAGTGGTGATGTGTTGGATTATGTCGTTTTCGCCCATGGCTTTACAATCGGGAAGAACTTCAAACCGCTGCAGACGATTGCCAAGGCCCTTGTCGATGAAGGCTATGGCATGCTGCGATTTGACTTTACAGGCTTGGGAGGATCTGGCGGAGATTTTTCAGACACGAATTTTTCAACCAATGTGCAAGAGATCGAAAATGCGGCGCGCTATCTGGCGGAAAATTACCGCGCGCCGGGCTTGCTTGTCGGGCATAGCTTTGGCGGAACAGCCGCGTTGAAAGCCGCGTCAGAGCTGCCCTCTGTGATAGCCGTGGCGACAATTGGCAGTCCCTGTACCACGACCCATATCGTCCATAATTTTGCTGAAAAGCTCGACGAAATTATTGAACGGGGCGAGGCCGAAGTTATGCTCGGCGGGCGTCCGTTCAAGATCAAAGATCAATTTATCGACGACATCAACAAGCATGACATTGCCGAAGAAGTGGCGGAAATGGACAAGGCGCTGCTAATTTTTCATTCGCCGCAAGACCGGGTGGTGAACATTGATAATGCCGGGCATATTTTCAAATTCGCCAGACATCCGAAGAGTTTTGTCAGCCTCGACGGCGCGGATCATTTGCTGCTGAGTGATGAGGGCGATGCCGACTATATTGGTCGTGTCTTGGCGGCATGGGCGCCGCGCTATGCACGGGCGACAGACGCTGACCTTCGCTCTGCTTGAGTTCGCATATTGAGTTTAGGAAACGAATCCCGCACAGCCCGTATCCAAGATAGCGGGAATAGGCCCGCTTTATGGAGAGCGCTATGGCGGGTCCGTCCGTTTCGCCGGAAATTGATCGTTTGATCACCCTGCTGGCCCGTCTGCCAGGCCTTGGTCCGCGTTCGGCCCGTCGCGCAGCTTTGCACTTGCTGAAGCAGCCAGACCGCCTGATGACGCCGCTGGCGGGCGCGATGGCCCAGGCCGCAGAGACGATTTCGACCTGCACAAATTGCGGCAATGTCGACAGCGCAAATCCGTGTCATATCTGCACCGCACCCGGGCGGGATAAAACGTCAATCTGCGTGGTTCAGGATGTCTCTGACCTTTGGGCAATGGAACGCGCGGGCGCGTTTCGTGGCACGTATCATGTGCTGGGCGGAACGCTGTCCGCGCTGGACGGCATACGCCCGGAAGACCTCAATATTGCCTCGCTTATTCGCCGTGTCGCTGCGGGCGGTGTTGACGAAGTCGTACTGGCCATGAATGCGACCGTGGATGGGCAGACTACAGCCCATTACATCACGGAGCATTTGGAGAAGACAGGCGTGAGCGTCACGCGCCTTGCGCATGGCGTTCCAATTGGCGGAGAGTTGGACTATCTTGATGATGGGACGATTACAGCGGCAATGAAAAGCCGTAGACGGCTTTAACGGTGCCTTTGGGAGGGGCGCTTAACGGCCTTTCAAGACCAACTATATATAGCCGGGATATGAGAGGGGCGGGCGCATGAATGTCTTACGGTCAAAGCCGCTGAGCCTGTCCGGCGCGATCCTTATCCTTGCCAATTTTATTCCGATATTTGGGGTGCTTTTCCTGGGTTGGAACTCTGCAGCCATCCTATTGCTCTATTGGGCGGAAAGCGTCGTGATTGGCCTGCTGAACATTCCCAAAATCCTATTATGCCGACCGGATGGTACGGCGGGTTTTGGCTTTATTTTTGCGAACGCCTTCGTGGCAGCTTTCTTTACCGTTCACTACGGCATCTTCACCTTTGTTCACGGCGTTTTTGTGATGACCTTATTAGGCGGCGCCGCGGTCATAGAAACACCTGGGCAGATACAGGCCTTGGCTTGGGCGGTTCTATCCTTCTTGCTTAGCCATCTGTTTTCGCTGTTCTGGAATTACATGCGTAAGGAAGAATATCGCGGTCGCACGCCAAATGCCCAGATGGGCGCGCCCTATGGCCGCGTCTTTATCATGCATTTTGTGATCATTTTTGGCGGGTTTCTGGCGCAGACTTTCGGCGAGCCTATTTTCGCGGTTTTGCTGCTCATCGCATTAAAAACTGTGATTGATTACTTCGCCCATACGATCTCACACACGGACACATCAAAGCAGGTTGAGCGTGGTTAAAGCTCTTCGATCACGCTTTTTCCGCGCGGTCCGCCAAACCACTTCCAGCGTTCGTGCAGACGAATTTTGCCAGAGGGCAGAACTTCCGGCGTGCTTTCACAGCGCCCAGCCCGCAGGTCGCCGGATTTGGTCACATGGTGGTAGAAAAAAGACAGAGAGCCATCACTGGCGACCAGTCCGATGATAGAGCCGAAATCAATATCGCCCCCGCTATAGCTCGCGATTAGGCGATCGCCGCGCTGCTCATAGGAAAAGATCGTATCGCCGTCGACATCGCTGCTGGCATCGGTCGAGACCGCGCGGAAAAGGCGACCGCCATAGTGAATTGTCATGGTAAAGCCTGTGGCGAATTCGCCGCTTGTAAGGGCAGGGCGTCTGATGTGTCCGCGCCGTCCGTTTCATCAAGGTCCATCGTATCGATTTTCGCGGCCTTACGCGAGATTTTATCCGTCGAGGTTTCAATCTCGCCCAATGTTTTGCCGAGCGTATGGAACTGATTGCGCGCTTTGATCACGCGCTCGCCCAAGCGCGTTGTGTCTTTTAAAAGCTTGCTGACCTCATCCAATATCAGGTGGGTTTGTTCGCGCATGGCGGCATCTTTCATCACCGCATTCATCGTGTGCAGCGTCGCCATGAAAGTGGTGGGGGAAACGATAATAACCCGCGCGTGAAACGCTTTTTCGATCACGTTCTGATGACGGGCGTGAAGCTCCGCATAAATCGCCTCACTCGGCAGGAAGAGTAGGGCCGTTTCATGCGTTTCCCCGCGCAGCAAATAACGCTCAGCAATCGCACGAATATGCGTCAGGCAATCCCTGGCAAATTGCTTCCGCGCCGCGACTTCAACGTCAGAGTTTTCCGCCTCGACAAAGCGTTGCCACGCTTCCAACGGAAACTTTGCATCGACGGCTACGTCGAGCATCTCGCCCGGGAGGTGGATCAGTGCATCGACGCGCTTCTGGTTGGATAGGGTGGCTTGGAAGGTGTAACTCCGCGCGGGCAAAAATTGCTCGATCAGGCTTTGCATCTGCATTTCGCCAAACGCCCCGCGCGATTGTTTATTGGACAAGATGGATTGCAGGCCGGAGACTTCGCCGGCCAGTGTCTGGATATTCACCTGTGCGCGGTCAATCACTTCGAGGCGTTCGTAAAGGCTCTTCAAGTGGTGGGCAGAGCGCTCAGATTGTTCGTGCAGGTTTCGGCCCAGACGATCGGACATATCTGACAAGCGCGTATCGAGGCTCTGTTGAAAGCGCTGTCCGCGCTGTGCTTGTTCTTCGGAGAGTTGCGCGAGCCGCCCGTGTAATTCCGCCTGCTGCCCGCGCATGGCCATTAACTCGGCCTGCATGGCACTGTCTTTGCGCCGAAACAGGATCGCCAGCAGCGCGCCGAGCAAGAGCAGCAAGAGGCCGATCACGATCTCAAGGACCGTCACCTCGCTACCCGCCAATGTCAGAACAGGTTCCACATTTGTTCTGTTGGCATAATGCGCCGCGAAAGGGAAGGGTTTAGGCGCGCCCGATTAGCGCGCGCCGAGATAGGTCCAAGCGCGGAGCAGCGTTTCCATCGGGCCGCGGGCATATTTTGTCCGCCAAAGGCTGGAAAAGCTGAGTGTGAAAACACCGACCACAAAGGCGATTGCAACACATCCAGCGGCGCCAACTTGGCCGTAGAGACCAAGCCCATATCCGCAGAAGATCAGCGACAAAATCACCGATTGGAGCAGGTAAGCGCTGAGTGTGGATGTACCCGCCCTTGCCAAGAATTCTTTGAACGCGGTCATGGGGCCAGCGGACCATTTGGCGATCAGGCCTAGATAGCCGAGCGTTGAAAAGGGCGAGCCCGCGAAGATAATTAACAGGCCCAGCAACCCCCGCCCTGACAAATAGGCGTCGCTGGTGAGAAAGCACCACGCGCCGATCGCGCTAATGATCACGCCGATCGGCAGAAAAATCCGTCGCGACTTTTTCCAAAGGGGGGCGTCCGGGTTTTCGAGCACTCCGGATTTTACGCCCGCTAAGCCGAACAGGAAGAAAGCGATGACGCCTAAGCCCTGAAATGCGATGATGAAGTGGGCGTAGGCTCCGAATTCCTGCATTCGCCCATTTGCAGCCTCCAGAAATGAGCCGTTAGAATAGAGGTCGAAATAGCCGTCCATCTCGGCCTGCATTTCCGCCATGACCTCGGCGCTGCCTTGGGGGTCGAACGCCTCTAACGCGCCTATGCCGACCGCCATTAAGCCGATGATCGCGAATTGCAGGATTAGAAATGTATATCCCCAACGCCGCAATGCTTTCACAGAGATATTGCGGAACAGGAACAAAAGACAGCCAATCACAGCGTAGGTCAGCAGAATGTCGCCGACAAATGCGATCCAAACATGCAGCAAGCCCAGAATGAATAGGCCCAGCATGCGGCGGAAATATTGTGGCCCAAACGCTACACCGCGTCTTTCGGCTGACATCATTTGATAGGCAAGCCCCGCCCCAAACATGGCAGAAAACAAGGTATAGGATTTCATCAAGAATAATGAGTCGACAGCGAAGATCGCGCCCTGATCCAGCGATGTCATCGTATCCGCGTAGTAATAAGTGTCCGGCCCGGGCCAGGCGAAATAGGCCACATTGACCAGCACAATCCCCATTAAGGCAAAAGCCCGCACAAGGTCCGGAAAGATATGCCGACCTGTCGTCGCGTTTTGTTCAAGATAAGTCATGCTTTGCGCCCCCCGTGTGAAATTATATCCTAATCTCAGCACGTCTTTTTACGTTTCCGCCAGAGCCAACGCAAACCGAAGGTGATCGGTAGAATGACGAACAATAACCACGGCAGGCTAACCGCGATGAAATCGATCACGACGGATAGCGCGCCCGCGGCCTTGCGGACGTTGCAAGGCCAATAAAAAAGCCCCGCCGGATCGGCAGGGCTCTTTGGGAAGGATGTTGCGCTTGGTTTAAGCGGACATTTTTTCCTTAGCGGGATCACGAAGCACATAGCCCCGGCCCCAAACGGTTTCGATATGGTGTTCGCCCTGTGTTGCGGCGGCGAGTTTCTTGCGCAGCTTACAGATAAACACGTCGATGATTTTCAATTCCGGCTCGTCCATGCCGCCATAAAGGTGGTTCAGGAACATTTCCTTGGTCAGTGTCGTGCCTTTGCGCAAGGAGAGCAGCTCTAACATCTGATATTCTTTGCCGGTCAGGTGAACGCGGTGATCGCCAACTTCGACAGTCTTGGCATCAAGGTTCACTTTAATCTCGCCCGTTGTGATGATGGACTGGCTGTGACCTTTGCTACGGCGAACGACGGCGTGGATGCGGGCCACAAGCTCGTCTTTGTGGAAAGGCTTAGTCATATAATCGTCAGCGCCTGTGCCCAAACCGCGGACTTTCGTCTCTATGTCGGACGTCCCGGACAGGATGAAGATCGGCGTTTGCACTTTCGCCATGCGGAGCGTCTTCAAGACTTCGAAACCCGGCATATCCGGCAGGTTCAGATCAAGAAGAATGATATCGTAATCGTACAGCTTGCCGAGATCGACCCCCTCTTCGCCTAAATCCGTAGTATAGACGTTAAAGCCCTCTGTCTTGAGCATCAATTCGATGCCCTGTGCTGTGGCCATATCGTCTTCGATAAGAAGAACCCGCATTTTCAACCCTCCCAGGCGATTCGTTTAACCACAGCCTGCGCTGTCATGGTTAATGTCCTCTTTCCGCTAAGGGAACTCCGTAAACCGGAGGTTAACAAACTTAACACTCTGTCACCCCAATTATTCGAATCGCTTGAGAGACGAGCCCCGCAAGCGCAGATTGGGGCATCTTCTATCCCTCCACAAGCGATGGTTTTGGTTATCAGTGTTTAACCCTGTCTCTTCACCGACCTGAAAGTGTGTGCTGCTATAGGCTGTGCCAACAAACCCGCAAAAAGGGGCGCTCTGCAACAAGCAGGGCAGGTGAGTGGAGAGAAAAATAATGGCACAAATGTCAGAGAAACATGTTCAACGAACCCGCTTTCGCGTCGCTGACCTACAAAAGCGTATCGCTGTTTTAGAAGCGACCCGCGAAGATCTGGAGCGTCAAATCCGCAAGCTGACCGATAGCGTGCCAGAAGATAATGTGGATGCGAACGAGCAACGTGAGGGCTATGTCGCTTATGGCAGCTACGCTCAGAGCGTTATTGCGCGCAAAGAAAATCTGCGCCGTTCGCTTGGTGATATAGTCGACCAGACTTCAGACTTATCGTCTGACCTTCGTGTCGCGCTAGACGCGCTGGATAGTTATGAACGTGTCAAAGCGCGCCGCATGGCTCAAGAGGCTGAGCGGATGGAGCGCCGCCGCGCAGGGTGAAACGATTGCGCTAAATGGTATAGAAAGAGCCGCCGGTGTGTCCGGCGGTTTTTTTTTATTCAAAGCAACGCAACTTAGCGTGTTGCGAAATCTTTAAAGGGTCAGCTACGCCTCTACCGCCTCAAAGGCATAGCCGGCGCTGCGGACCGTGCGGATGGGGTCAGAGCGTCCAGGCATTTTTAAGGCTTTGCGCAAGCGGCCAATATGCACATCAACGGTGCGGGCTTCGACATAGACATCGCGCCCCCAGACCGCGTCGAGTAGTTGCTCGCGCGAAAACACGCGCCCTGGATAGCGTACAAAGTGATCGAGTAGGCGAAACTCTGTCGGGCCGAGGTGCAAGGTTTTGTCATCACGCTTCACGCGGTGGGCCTGACTATCCACTTCAATATCGCCGACGCGAATTATGTCTTCCAAAAGACTGGGTTTCGCCCGGCGCATCAGGGCGCGGGTCCGGGCAAAGAGCTCCGGCATTGAAAACGGTTTGACCATATAATCATCAGCGCCGAAATCGAGGCCGGTAATCCGGTCGGTTTCGTCGCCGCGGGCGGTCAGCATAATGACAGGCGTTTTGGACGTTTCCTTGCGGCGGCGCAGACGGCGACAGACTTCCACGCCAGAGAGTTTCGGCAGCATCCAGTCCAGAATTATGAGATCCGGTGTGCGTTCCGCCGCCATTAAGAGGGCTTCCTCGCCGTCCATTGCCAGAGACGTCTCAAAGCCTTCCTTGCCGAAGTTATACTCTAGCAAGGTGGCGAGGGCGTCTTCATCTTCGACGATCAGAACATGCGGTTTCATACTGGCTCTCCCTCTATCTCTATTCGTTGCATATAGGCGCGCTAGCCATGGCTGCGGATCAAGGCCTTAATGGTGTCGTCTTCGATCAATTGGCGGCCATTTTGTGTGAAGTAGATGACTTCACAGATATTGCTGGTATGGTCGCCAATGCGTTCCAGGTTTTTCGCGGCAAATAACAGGGCGGTGGCCGGATTGATCGCTTTTGTATCGGCCATCATATGGGTCAAAAGTTCACGCAGAAGCGAATTATAAAGGGCGTCAATATCCCGGTCCGCGATCCAGATTTGCATCGCCGTGGCTGAATCTTCGCGCAGGAAAGCGTCTAGCGCCTTTGAAAGTTGTGTTTTGACCTGTCGGCCCATCCGTACAATGCCGTCTGACGCCTTCAGTTCAGGATGCGCAATAAGGTCGCGCGCGCGTTTGGCTATCCCTTCAGATAGATCGCCAATCCGTTCCAAATCAGACGCCACGCGCATGGCGCCGACTGTGCGACGAAGATCTGTGGCCATCGGATTGCGCAGCGCCAGAATACGCATGGCATCGTCATCAATCTGGGATTGGATTTTATTAGCGTGGCGATCCCGGGCGACAACATTGGCGGCTAGCTGTTCGTCGCGCGCATTGAGGCTATCGACGGCGTCCGTGACCATGCCTTCTACTAAACTGCCTAAATCAGATAATGACGTGGTCAGTCGGTTTAAATCTGTATCATATCCGGTAACGATGTGCTGTGGCACGGTACTGTCCATTATGATTGTGGCGAGGGCTTTTCTATCGACCCGCACGGGCTTTTAAGAATAATTTTAGCGCGTTTCGAATCGCCGCGCTTATTTCCATTATGTGCAACAATTCTATGACAGTAAAATGACGGCGTGACGAAAAATGCAATCAAACGGATAAAACTCCCGTGTCCAAACCGTGTGTTGTCTAACAAACGCCCATCGCGCTATTCGGTCGGCAAGCTATCGATCGGGACGCCGCGCGCATCATCGACCTCACGTTCGGGGTAAATGATGCACCATTCCGTACCATGCCCATCCAGGCTTCGGACATAAAGTCCCGCGCGATGACGGCGGGCGATATGCTTGACGATGGCCAAGCCAAGGCCCGTCCCTTTTTCCTGGGATGAGAGATCACCCGCAACACGGTAAAACCGCTCGCCAATGCGGGGCAGGTGTTCGCGCGAAAAACCCGGACCCTGATCTGAAATCGTGATCGTATAAAGCGGCAGCGGCGCTGTGGAGGCCGCATTGATCGTTCGCTGCAGCGCTTCCGCGGGCAGGCGGCTATTGGCGAAAGGCACGTCCAGCGTCCATTGCTCAAACCGGCGCAAATTGATCCAAACCGTGTCTCCAGCATGGCTGATCTTGGTCGCGTTTTCGATCAGGTTGAGACAAAGCTGAATGGTTTCGTCCTGATGCCCGGGCACGATGGAGCGTTTATTGCGCTTATACTTTAGTGTTACGCTGCGGGCTTCGGCGAGCGGGGCAACACTTTCGATGGCGGCCCGAATAGACAGATCAAGATCAGCTGTTTCAGTCGGCGCAATATGTTCGGCCTGTTCAATCCGGCGCAGGGACAGCAAGTCATTGATCAGGCGCTGCATCCGTTCGGCCTGTTGCTGCATAATACCCAGGAAGCGGGCCTGCGCCTCGGGATCGTCTTTGGCGTGACCCCGCAATGTCTCTATATATCCCAACATGGAGGCCATGGGCGTTTTAAGCTCATGGCTCGCATTAGCCAGAAAATCAGCGCGCCGTTGATTGCCCCGTATAAGCTCCGTCACATCGTTCAGAACAACAAGAACGACGCTGCGGCCCGTTCCGTCATCGAGCTTTGTAGCGGCTGAAAAAAGGCAGGATATATAGCGCTCTGTGGGAACTTCGCTGTGTACCAAGAGCGGGTCCGGGGCATAGCCTGCCAAGGCCCGCGACAGGCGGTCCATGACCCCGGGGTCACGTAGATAAACGCCGAATGGCCGGCCAATGTCTTTAATATCAATCAAAGCGCGAGCTTGTTCATTCGCGTGGGTGACCCGGCCTTCATGGTCTAGCACAATCATGGCTTGGGGTAGCGCGTCACTAATCGCGGCCGCAGAAAGGGATCCGGTTCGCGCGTTGGCCGCATCCGACGGGGTCGAAACATGCTGATTTTCGCGTGCGACGACAAAACGTCGATATAGTGCGCTGAGGCCGACAAAACAGGCCAGCGTTACGAGGCCGAAGGGCGGTGGAATATCACCGAGAATCAAAAGACCGCACAGGCAGATAAACGCAAAGACTGATAAGACCACGTAATCGCTTTGGCGTAGGCGCATGCGATCCCGACTTGTCGGCTGCGCCCAGCCGAATGCCGTGGCTGGCTGGCTTTGGCGCGGCAAGGCGTCACGGATGACGGGCTTTGTCATGGGTCGTGCGTAAAGCAGTTAGGACACGCTGCCAAGGTGGGGCTGCTTGGCGATTTACAACGGCTAGGCTTATGGCTGAGGATTACAAAACGATAACTGTCGTAGACAAATCCAGCCTTTCTATATATGCGCGCAACAAAATAAGGCGCTTGTCCAATTCTTATCGTTTTTCGATAATTTTCATTGACGCTCTAATTTTACAGGCGTAGGGCTGTGGGTAGGAGACGACAGGTATATTATGCGTAAGAGCCCATCATATTGGCGAAGTTTCGTGTCATTAGCGGCGATAACGGCGCTTAGCGGGTGTGCCAGCCTGTATAAGCCCGCCGCGCCCGAAGTCGTAACGCCCGCAGAAGCGGTCCCAGCGGCCGAAGACTTTGCCGCCACAGAAGCGTTAGAGGCCTATGTGCCGGATGCCTTGCCCCGAACGGATTGGGTGGAAAGTTTCGACGATCCCACGCTGAATGCGCTTGTCGCTCAAGCGGTTGAGCAGAACACAAATATCCGCGCTGCGCTTTATGCCGTTGATACGTCGCTGGCCGGTGTGGATACGGCGCGGTCTTTTCGCGTGCCCTCCCTAAGCGCGAGTGGCGGGATATCCCGCCAGCAGCGTTTTGAAAACGGGACGTTCTTCGTCAATGGCGTGCCGGTCAGTTCGAACCAGCCTTTGGGCCAAACGAACTTCTCTTTGGGACTGGCTTCGTCTTGGGAGCCGGATTTCTGGGGTCGGATCAGCGATAATGTAGACGCGGCAGAATTAGATGTCGCGGCAAGCGAAGCCGATTTGGCGGCCGCGCGCTTATCCGTCGTCGGGCAAGTCGTGCTGGCTTATTTCGACCTGATCGAAGCGCAGCAACTTGTCGAACTCTCAGAGCGGGATGTACAAACGCAGCAGCGCAGCCAGCGCCTGACAGAGCGCCGGTTCGAATCCGGTCTTTCGGGGTCATCTGATGTGCGTCTTGCGCGCAGTGCTGTGGCCAATAGCCAAGCCTTACAGGCCTCTCGGGAACAGCAGCGGGGCAATGTCGCGCGGCAGTTAGAAGTGCTTTTGCGCAATTATCCGTCAGATACACTGGAAGCACGCCTTAGTCTGCCAGACCTGCCGCCCCTGACGGGGGCCGGGGATCCAGAAGGGGTTTTGGCGCGTCGTCCGGACCTGATCGCGCAAGAAACGCGCTTACATGCCCAAGGTATTCAGGTCGATCTGGCGCGTAAGGCGCTGCTGCCCGGTTTTTCCCTGACGGGTCGTTTCACGGATAATGTCACGAACTTTACGGACTTGCTGAGCCCGGAATCGCTTGTCGCGACTTTGGGATCCAGCCTCACACTGCCGCTTTTTCAAGGCGGACGTTTGGATGCCGATATTGATCGTCAGGAAGCGATCTTGTCGCGCCTTCTGGAAAACTATGCCGGCGCCGCGCTCACCGCCTTTAATGAAATTGAAAATGCGCTTGCCGCCGAACGGCAATTGGCCGAACGCGAAGCGGCGCTGAACACATCTTTGGTCGAAGCCCGCCGTGCGGAAGAACGGCTAGAGCTGCGCTATACAGAAGGCCTCGCCACGATTTTGCAATTGCTAGACGCACAATCGCGTCGGCTGAATGCCGAAGGGCAGTTGATTAATGCGCGTGCGGAACGGCTTGCCAATCGCGTGCGTTTACATGTCGCGCTGGGCGGGGGCGATGGTGAAACGGCAACCGTCGCAAACGGCGCACTTGCGTCCAACACAACGAATATCCTCCAGACAGTAGGAGCGGTCACGCCATGAGTATCGATACCACAGTGAACACGATAGGCGGCGCGCCAAGGGCAGCGAGCGGCTCAACGGGCTTTTCAGACCCTGAGCCGGAGCAGCGACAAAAATATCCGATTTTCCGGTCCATTTTTTTCTCGCTACTGGCTCTGATCGGGCTGGGCGTCGTCGCGGGCATTGTCATTGCGATGAACCAAGAAGAAGAAACCCAACGCCGTCCGTTCACGCCACTGGGTGTGCAGGCGGATTATGCGCGCATGGATTCCGTTCTTCTGTCTGTTCAGACCCAAGGCGAAGCGCGTCCGCGCACGGAAATCGACCTTGTCCCACAAGTCGGCGGTAAGATCGTTTATGTGTCGCCAAACTTTATCGAAGGCGGGATTTTCAAGCGCGGCGAAACGCTCGTGCGCATTGATCCGGCTGACTTTAATGTGGCCGTTATCCGCGCCGAAGCGCAAGTCGCCCAAGCCGAACAAGTTTTGGCGCGCGAAATCGCCGAAGGTGAAATCGCTCGGCAGGATTATGAAGAATTAGGCCGGGGTGAACCCAGCCCGCTGGCTTTACGTCTGCCGCAGCGTCAGCAGGCCGAAGCGGCTTTGACCGCTGCGCGCGCCGATTTGGAAAATGCCAAATTGCAATTGACCCGAACCTCTGTCGTTGCGCCGTTTTCTGGCCGTGTGCGCTCAAAAGCGTCTGATGTGGGGCAGTTCGTCAATCCGGGCGCGCGTCTGGGTCAGATTTTCTCAACTGACATTATTGAAGTGCGCTTGCCCCTCACAGACGATAACTTGTCCAAGCTTGATCTGCCACTGGCCTATGTTGCCGATAGTCGCGAGACCGCGCCCGCTGTGACCCTGTCGACCGTTATCGCTGGGCAATATCAGGAATGGGACGCCCGCATCATGCGGACCGACGCGGCTTATGACACGCAAACGCGGGCCTTATTCGCCATCGCCGAAGTGCAAGATCCTTACGGTGATGGGGCGTCCCAAAATGGTGTGCCGCTCGCGCCGGGATTGTTTGTCGATGCCGCCATTTCCGGGCGTCGTCTGGATAATGTCATTGTCATTCCGCGTGACGGCTTGCGCGTGGGTGACGAGGTTTATGTGGTGAACGACAAAGGCAAAGCGTCTATTCGCTCTGTGTCTGTTCTGGATGCCAGCCCGTCGCGCGCTGTGTTGCGCTCGGGCGTAGAGGCGGGCGAATTAGTGGTGTTGTCGCCGATGGAGCGCTCTCGCGTGTCGCTGCCTTTGCAGGTCCTCGACGTCAATGACCCGAGCGTCGTTCTGGTTGAGCCGGAAGAGCCGGAATGGATGAAGCGCGAACGCGAAGCGCAAGGCAAGAAAGGTCGCCGCGGCGAGCGCCAAAAGGACGCAGACACAGAAACGTCAGATGACGCAGACGGTGAGGGCGATAATAGCGAAAGCGCGTCCGCAGGAGGATCGTCAGAATGAGAACCCTGATCACATATTTCGTCCGCAACCCGGTTGCGGCGAACCTGCTTATGTTCCTGATGATTGTCGGGGGCATTTTCGGCTACTTTAATTTGCAGCGTGAATTTATTCCGCAAACGACTGTCAACGGCATGTCGATCAATGTGTCCTGGCCGGGGGCGAGCCCGCGCGATGTGGAACAACAGCTGGTGGTACGCATTGAAGAAGCCGTCGATGGTCTGGACGGGATTGACTACATTGAAGGCAATGCCCGCGAAGGTTCGGCCAATGTCAATATCCGCACCAAGATCAATGCGGATTACGAAAAGCTGCTCGATGAGGTGAAGGCCCGCGTTGACGGGATTCAAAACCTGCCGCCCGATGCGTTTCGCCCGCAAGTCTTTCGCTGGGATGCGCGCGCCGATATTATGTATCTCGCGCTTTACGGCGATATGGACCGACTGACGCTGCAGCGCGAAGCGACACAGCTCCGGCAAGAACTGTCCAAACTTCCGGGCCTGCAGCTGACGACACAAATTTCAAAAGTCCCCGAACAGGTCACGATTGAAATCAGCGAAGAGGCGCTGCGCCGCTACGGCCTGACCTTTAGTCAGGTCGCCCAAGCGATTTCCGGCAGCTCTGTCAATTTGTCGGCCGGCACGGTGGAAACCACGGGCGGGAACTTACAGCTCCGCGCGCGGTCGCTCGCCAATAGTGCCGACGAATTTGACGAGATTATCGTGCGGCAAACCGCAGAAGGCGGCATTGTGCGCGTCCGCGATATCGCCAATGTCATTGACGGCTTTGCGACCGATGATTTCGAGGCCAAGTTTAACGGGCAGAATACGGCCATTTTCCAAGTCGTGTCGCCCGACAAAATGAACATCACCCAGTCCGGCGAAGCGATCCGCGAATTTGAACAGTCTGTTCGCGACCGCCTGCCGCCGGATCTGAACTTCCGCATCTGGTTTGACGGCTCGACCATGTTTGACAGCCGGATGTCCTTGATTGGAGGGAATGCCATTACCGGGATGATCTTGGTGCTGATCGTTCTGATCCTCTTCCTGCGCCCGAAAGTGGCGATCTGGGTGACGATCGGGATTGGCGCTGCCTTTATGGGTGCGATCGCGATTGCGCCGTTCATTGGTATCACGCTGAACATGATCAGCCTGTTCGCCTTCTTACTGGTGATCGGGATTGTGGTAGATGATGCCATTGTGGTGGGCGAGTCGATCCACCTGCATAATGAGAACGGGATAGAAGGCGAACGCGCCGCGATTGGCGGGGCCTATATGGTGGCCAAGCCGGTCTTTTTTGCCGTCATCACCACGATCATCATGTTCCTTCCCTTCCTCTTTATGAGCGGGCCCATCCAGGCGATCTTCAGCCAGATCAGCTTGGTCGTTGTGGCGGTCTTGGTCTTCTCCCTGATCGAAGCCTTCTTCATCCTCCCGGCGCACTTGCGGAATATGAAACATGTCGAGCCAAGCTCGAACCCCTTATTGGCTTTGCAAAACAAGATCGCAGAAAGCCTCGTCTCATTTGCCAAGAACCGCTTCCGGCCTTTCGTCGCCATGCTAATCCGCTGGCGCTACGTGACACTGGCGACGTTTGTGGGTCTACTCGGCATGGCCTTTGCGTTTCTGATGTCCGGCATCGCGCCCACGGCCTTCATCCCCGAAGTCGAAGGCGACATGATCAGCGTGAATGCCCGCTTCCCGGAAGGGACCTCCTTTGAACGCGTCGCGCAGGCGCGGGGCCAGGTGGACCGCGGTATTGCCTTGCTCAACGCGAATGCCGAAGCCGATTTCGGCATTCCGGGTCCGATCATTGATAAGCCCGGCACAATCGCCGAAGGCCGCTCTGTCGAAGGCTATCTGGGTCTGGCGGCCAATGATGAACGCCGACGCATTAGCTCGAAAGACATTGCGGATAAGCTGGAAGAATATGTCGGGCCGATCCCGGATGCCTTCCGCGTGCAATATGGCTTTACCGAAGGCGGCTCTGGCCAGGGTGGTGGCCTGTTCTTTGGGGTGGCCGCGTCCAATGAAGACGATCTGCGCGCCGCCGTGTTGGACATTAAAAACCACATGGAAAGCTATCCGGACATCAATAATGCCTGGGATGGTCTGGAAAGTTCCGCCAGCGAAATTCGCTTCGTCCTGAAACCGGGGGCAGAGACGCTCGGCATCACTTTGCAAGATGTGACGCGTCAGGTCCGCGAAGCCTTCTTTGGCCGCGAGGTGCAACGTCTGCCGCGCAACGGCGAAGATGTGGCCGTCTATGTCCGCTATCCGGAAGAGGCACGTGAAAGCATTGATAGTCTGAATAACCTGCGCATTCGTGCCGCCAATGGCGTCGAAGTGCCGCTCTATTCTGTGGCCGAAGTTGAAATCGCCGAAGGCGTCGGGCGTATTAATCGTCGTGACCGGAAACGCGTGGAATATACCGGTGCGCGTGTGCGCGGCGAACGCTCCCGCGTGACGGAAATTCGCGAAGACATGACCGAGAATTTCTTCCCGCAATGGGAGCTGCGTCACCCTCGCGCCAGCCGTATCACGGTCGGTGAAGATGAGATCGAGCAGACCTTTATGCGCGAGCTGAATATCAGCCTGATCGTAATTTTGCTGTCGACTTATATTTTGCTGGCAATCGCCTTCCGGTCTTACGCACAGCCTTTCTTGATCTTGATCGCACTGCCTTTTGCTTGGGTCGGGATGATCTTCGGGAACCTCATCACCAATGTGCCGTTTGGGATGTTCTCGATCTTCGGCTTCCTGGCCGCGACCGGGGTGGCGATGAACGATAACCTTGTCCTGATCGATTATGTCAATCGATTGCGGGCCAAGGGGGTAGGGGCCTATCAAGCGATGCTGGATGCGTGTGTGGCCCGTTTCCGGCCGATCCTGCTCACGTCTGTCACGACCTTTGTCGGCCTGATCCCGATCCTGTTCGAGACCAGCCCGCAGGCGGAATTCTTAAAGCCCATGGTCGTTGCGCTGGCCTTTGGCGTTCTGTTCGACTTCTTCCTGACGCTTATGCTCGTGCCGGCCATGTACGGAATTGGGGTCGATATTTCGCGCTTCTTCCGCGGGCTTTGGCATGGCAAAAAATTGCCGGGCTTCGGATCGACCTATAATCCGGAACTGGCCATGGCCTTGGACGATTTCGAAATTGCCAATGGGCCGGATAGCCCGCCGTCCATGGGTTCGGGCGGCAGCCCGCAACCGGCGGAATAGACGGAACAACACTAACAATGCGCGCCCAAAGGGATGGGCGTGCGTCTCACATTTGGGGAAAATGACATGAAAAAATCCATGCTTTTAACGGCGAGCTTTTTGGCGAGCGTGACCGTAATGGCGGCCTGTTCGCCAGCGGCGAATACGGGCGGGGACAGCGTCACAGCCAATGCGACACTTGCTGCTGAGGCCCAGACTAATGCGAGCGCCGCCGCTGCGCCGGCCAAGCTCGGCACATTCGGGATTGATCTGACAGCGAAAGATGAAAGCGTTCATCCGGGCGATGATTTCTTCCAATTCGTCAATGGCGGCTGGCTGGAGCGCACGGAGATCCCGGCGGATCGCTCGCGCTATGGCTCTTTCAATGTCCTCGCGGATCAGGCCGAAATTCGTGTGCGGGAAATCATCGAAGAAAGTGCGTCTAAAGTTAACCCCAGCGTCGATGAAAAGCGCATTGGCGATCTTTTCGCTGCTTACACGGATGTCGACACGATTGAGGCCAAGGGTCTTGAGCCCATCTTAGCCGATCTGGCGCGTGTGCGCGCTGTGTCCACATTGGATGACGCCGTGGCTACGATGACCGATCCGCTCTTAGGGGTTGGCGGTCCAGTCGGCGGCTATGTCTGGATCGATGCGAAACAGAATGATCAATACATCTTCCATCTCAATCAAAGCGGCCTCGGCCTTCCAAACCGCGATTATTATTTCGATGATAGCGAAAAGGGGCAGAGCCTTCTTTCAGCCTATCGCGATTATATCGCGACCCTTCTGACCGAAGCCGGGCTCGATAATGTGACGTTACGCGCGGATGCGATTGTGGCGTTCGAAACGGCACTGGCCGAAAATTATAATACGCGCGTTGAAAACCGGGATCGCGACGCGACCTATAATAAGATGGATTTAAGCGAAATCCGCGCCTTAATGCCGGGCTTTCCGATTGATGTCGCCATGGCAACGCAGGGGCTGGACGGCCAAAGCGCCTTCATCGTGCGCCAGCCGAAAGCTATGGAAGGGGCGGCGAAAGTGCTGTCCACGACCGATATGGAAGTGCTGCGCGATTATATGACAGCCCGTCTGATTGGCAGTAATTCGGCGATCCTGCCAAAGCGTATCGATGACGCGAATTTCGAATTCTACGGCAAAACCCTCCGCGGTCAGGAAGAACAGCGCCCCCGCTGGAAGCGCGGTGTGTCTATGGTCAATGGCGCCCTCGGCGAGCTGGTCGGCAAGGTTTATGTCGACCGTCACTTCCCGCCAAGTTCCAAAGCGCAAATGGAAGACCTGATCGAAAATCTGCGTGATGCGTTTAAAGACGGGATCGATAATCTGGAATGGATGGGCGAACAAACCAAGGTAGAAGCGCAATATAAGCTCGCTAAGTTTCGCCCAAAAATCGGTTATCCGAGTGCGTTTGAGACCTATGCGGGTCTTACCGTGGATCGGGACGATCTCTACGGCACGATGAAAAGCATTCGTGCCTGGAACCATGCTGATGAAATTGGCCGCCTCGGCGGGCCGATTGACCGCGAAGAATGGGGCATGACACCGCAAACGGTGAACGCTTATTATAACTCGACCTTGAATGAGATCGTCTTCCCGGCCGCCATTCTGGATGCGCCTTTCTTTGATCCGAATGCGGACCCAGCAGTGAACTATGGCGGTATTGGTGCTGTGATCGGCCACGAAATGGGTCACGGCTTTGATGATCAGGGCCGCAAATCCGATGGCGACGGCGTGCAGCGCGATTGGTGGACGGCGGAAGACGCCGCTCGCTATGAAGAACGCGCCAGCAAGCTCGCCGATCAATATAGCGCCTTTGAACCGCTTCCGGGTGAAAACCTGAACGGGCGTCTGGGCCTTGGCGAAAACATTGGGGATCTGACCGGTGTGACTATGGCCTATGAAGCCTATAGGCGCTCGCTTGGCGGTGAAGAGGCGCCAATCATTGACGGCCTAACCGGCGATCAACGCTTCTTTATGGCGTGGGCGCAGGTTTGGGCGATTAAGTGGCGCGAAGAAGCGCTACGGGCGCAGATCAAAAACGGCCCCCACAGCCCGGGCGAGTTTCGCACCAATGGCATCGTGCGTAACGTTGATGCCTGGTATGAAGCCTTCGACGTTGGCCCCGACCACGACATGTATATCCCGCCCGAACAGCGCGTGAAGATCTGGTAGCGCCGCAGTGTTTCTGATCGAAGGTCAGAATATTTCGATTGTTAATCGAAATAAACGAAGGCGCCGCGAGCTCTAGCGAGCGGCGAAACGATTAGACGAAACAAATAGAACGGGGGCTTCGGTCCCCGTTTTTTATGGCCGCCGTTTTTTCTTACTCAGTCATCGGCTTTAGCCGCCGCTTGGTAATGTGATCCGGGGCTTTGCCGGCTTTGCCTTTTGTCCGGGGGCGTGTGTCGCCGCGCATATAGTGGCGTTGCCAGCCCTGTTCGACGACGTCGGGATAGCGGTATTTCATGCGGTGATTAAATTCGTTTCGGGACTCGCTCCACAGGCGGTAATCCTCGGTCAATTCCGGATCATCGCTTAGTAAATGCCGCTTGGGTTCAATCGCTTCCAGCCGCCTATGTTGTTGCAAGGTGATAAAGCAAAAGGGCTCGCCCTTATTGAAACTCACACGCCCGGGGCGCGTCATTTTCCAATTCATCGTGAAGGGAAAGGGCAGCCAATCCGTTTCGACAAGGCCCGATAAAGGCGCAATTCCGTCTTTGGGCATATTGGGCGGTCCCATAGCCCAAATTCCCCAGCCCGGCGGTGTGCGGAAAAGATAGCCCGTATGAAAGGTCAATATGCCGTGGCTGAAATGCGATACGGCCAGACGCGGCACATCGGCCTTGGCATATGGGCTGCTGACCCGCAGCGCCTCTATGCTGTCGCCGCCGTCCCATTCAATTTCCAGCTTGAACGGGCAGCGCAGCTCCCAGCCCGTACTATTGGCGATAGCCAGTGGCAGGCAGCGATAGGCAAAGCGGTCCGGCGTCGCGTCCATCCACGCCCGCCGCGCGCGCCCGGGCTCTAGCGGCACAGCGGCGTCGTCCACGACGTAACAATCCAGCCAGGGGTCAGTCTTGGATGGCGGTTGGTTACTCATGGCCTTGACTTAACGAAAGGGCCTCGCGCGGACAATCCATTCTAGCGACACACCTTAAGCACGCCGCTTAACTTGGATTTTCAGTTTCCAATACGATGCGTTCCAGATCGGATATGAGCCCGGCGGATTTGCGGATTTCAGTCTCCCGCGCGTCGAAAATTTCGATCGCGATAGCGCAATTTGTACTTTCCTTTTCCGGGTCCAATGCCGGTTTGGATGGGCCTGTATAGCGCAGCTTTAACCAGCGTCCCGGTGTGACTTCATCGAAGATCATAAGCGAGGTTGAATCCGTTTTCGTCATCACGAGAACCTCGCGGGAAGCGGTGCTGAGCTGTATCGTTTTAATGTCTTCATTAATGTCGCCACTTTCTGGGAGGAGTTGAGACATCAAACTGCGCATCATGGGGGTGGCGCCGGCGGCCTCGTCGCAGCTGTCTGTGGCCTCTTTGTCAATGCGGAATCCGGCTTGCTGCATAGCCTGTTCCATGCCGACATAGCTGGCTGCGAAATAATCTTTTTCGCTCATCATTTGCGGGACGCTCGTCAGGAAGAGGCTCATCCGTGTGGTGTCGCTGACATAGTGACAAAACAGGTCCGCGCCATCTGTCTCGTTCATTTCGGCCCGCGTGCGGGGCAGGCCGTCAATATCGGCAGGACACCGAAATCCACTACCGGGGTGGATGGCGGCCCCGTCTATGTCGTTTATGAAATCCTGCGCCATAGCGTCGGTAAAGGTGGGCGTCTTCATCTCTTGGGGTGATGGGCCCGTTGTTGCGCAGGCTCCAAGCCCGAGTGCGAACAGACCTACAAGGCTGGCGTGAACATGTTTCATAGCGGCCCCCTCCAGAGCTCCGATAAAGATCTAAACCTTGGGCGCTTCTTATTCCGCGGCCTGCAGGGTCGCAGAAACGTCTGCCCAATCCTGTTTGATCATATCCGCGCCCTTTTCGCCAATCATAATGGACGGGGCATTTGTGTTGCCGGAAACGACCGTAGGCATGACAGAGGCGTCGATAACGCGTAAGGCCTTCACCCCGCGTACGCGCAGGCGCGGATCGACGACGGCCATGGGGTCATTGTCTGCGCCGATCTTGCAGGTGCCGACCGGGTGATAGACGGTGTCGGCGCGGTTGCGAATATCCTCAATCAGGGTCGCTTCATCGTCTTCTTCGGTGGCATATAGGGGTTTGCCGCGCACAGACGCAAAAGCGGGCGCGCGCAGAATACGCTGCAGCAAGCGTCCGCCCCGCAAGAGTGTTTGCAAATCCCGCTCATCAGAGAGAAACCGCGGATCAATGGCCGGGGCCTCCTTCGGATCCGCGCTGTTCAAGCTGACCGTACCACGCGAATGGGGCCGCAGCACACAGACATGGGCGCTAAAGCCGCCGCCAAGACCCATTTTCCGCCCGTGATCATCGACGATGGCGCGCACCATATGCAGCTGCACATCCGGGGCGGGTTCTGATGTGTCCGTGTAAAGAAAGCCGCCGCTTTCGGCAAAATTGGTCGTGACCATGCCCGTGCGGGATTTGCGGTATTCGCGGATAGCTTTGAATAGACGAAGCCCCCCGCCGAGGCTAACATGCATCAAGTCTTTCAGGCTCGATTTATAGCCGTAGACGATGTCGATATGGTCTTGCAGATTTTCACCCACACCGGGCAGGTTGACTGTCTGCTCAATCCCGTGCGGGGCGAGTTTATCTTTCGCGCCGACGCCTGAGAGCAAGAGGAGGTGAGGGGAGCCAAAGGCCCCGCCAGAGAGGATGACTTCGCGGCGCGCTGTGACCGTGGTGCTTGCGCCTTTGCCTTTGCGGTAGCGCACGCCGGTCGCGCGATCGTCCTCAATGATGACTTTTTCTGTCATCGCCTCGGTGATGATCGTTAGGTTGGGGCGGTCCAGATGCGGGTCTAAAAAGGCGCGGGCCGTGTTCCAGCGCTCGCCGTTTTTCTGCGTGACTTCATACATCCCCAAACCGTCTTGGGTCTCGCCGTTAAAGTCATCCGTGCGGGGGAGTTGCAGCTGATCGCCCGCTTCCAAGAAGATGTCGTTGATTTGGGACGGGCTGCGAACGGGCGCAACGTTGAGCGGTCCGCCTTCGCCGTGATAATCATTCGCGCCGGCTTCTCTGTGCTCGCTCTTTTTGAAAAAAGGCAGGACGGAGTTATAATCCCAGCCGTCCGCGCCCAGCTCGGCCCAGCGGTCATAGTCATAGGCATTGCCGCGAATATAGATCATGGCATTGGCACTGGAACTGCCGCCGAGGCATTTGCCGCGCGGTTGATAGCCCTGCCGACCGTTCAATCCGGGTTGTGGGACGGTTTTAAACGCCCAGTTTCGCGTCTTGGATAGCAGGTTCCAGAGCGTGCCCATGGGCGCCCAAACCGACCAGTGATTATGATCGGGTCCAGCTTCCAGCAGCAGGACAGAGACCTCCGGGTCTTCGGAGAGTCGTGAGGCGACAGTGGCGCCAGCGCTACCTGCGCCGACAATGATATAGTCGTAAGTCTCCGGCTGGCTCACCTTACTTAATGCCCGCCTGCTTCTTGGCCATGGTGACTAATTTGTCGGACTTCTCGCCGTATGGGGCCATTAATCCCGCCATCATTTTGGCTTTCAGACCGGCGAGCATGCCGTCAGTTTTGGGGTGGAAGACGCTTTTCATATGGCTGAACGTTTCAAAGCCTTTTTCGCCTTGATAGGCGCCCATGCCGGACGGCCCGACGCCGCCAAAGGGTAGCTCTTTTTGTGCAATGTGCCACATCGTATCATTGGTCGTGACGCCGCCCGCATGCGTTTCTGTCAGGACGCGGTCCTGCGCGCCTTTGTCCTTCGTAAAGAGGTAGAGCGCGAGCGGGCGCGGATTATCTTGGACGTAGCCGATCTGCTCATCCAGGCTTTCTGCGGCTTTGACGGGCAGGAGCGGGCCAAAGATTTCTTCTTGCATAATGCGCATATCGTCATTCACATCGCTGACGACGGTCAGGGGAATACGGCGCTCTTTGGCGAGCTGCTGTTTGTCATCATCGCCGGCCACCCGGATGGTGGCGCCTTTAGCTTCGGCATCATCCAGCAAGTCTTGCAGACGCGCATAATGGGCGTCCGCGATCACAGACGTATAGTCGTCATTGCCCGCAAAAGTCGGGTACATGGTCTCGGCCTGTCGGATCATGGCTTCAGAAAAGGCATTGATCTTGGCCTTGGGCATCATGACGTAATCCGGCGCGATGCAGGTCTGTCCCGCATTCATCATTTTGCCCAGTGCAATGCGGGGGACGATGTCGTCTATATTCGCATCATCCGCGACCATGACGGGCGACTTGCCGCCCAGTTCCAGCGTGACAGGCACGAGGTTCTCGCTCGCTGCGCGCATGATGTGCTTGGCGACAGAGGTGGAGCCGGTGAAGAGCAAGTGATCAAAAGGCAGGCTCGAAAATGCCTGCGCAACATTGACGCCGCCTGTCGCGACAAAGACGTCCTCCGCACTGAATGTTTCCGCCATCATATTGCGGAAGAGGGCCGAGAAGCGCGGCGTATATTCGCTCATCTTGACCATGACACGATTGCCCGCGGCGATCGCGCCAATCATGGGCGAGACGGCGAGGAAGAGCGGGTAATTCCACGGCACAATAACGCCAACAATGCCTAAGGGTTGAGGAATAATCTCGCCGCGGCCGGGCTTTTGCGCCAGCTCAATCGAGACCTTCCGCCGACGCATCCATTTCTCGCCATTATCGAGATAGTCTTTGATCTCGGTATAGCAGGAGACAATGTCCGCGAAATCGGTTTCCAGCACGGACCGATTGCCGAAGTCTTCGCTGATCGTTTGCTTGATCGCGTCTTCATTCGCACGGATCGCTTTTTGTAGTCGCAGGAGACGGTCTTGGCGCGTTGCCCAACTTGGATAGGGCTCAGCTTTGAAAGCGGCGCGCTGTACGTCCAAGGCCGTCTGCAGATCGCCCGCGCTCAGCTCGCCTTGGGCTTTTGTCTTTTCTGGATTGATACGAACCATGGCCGTTTCCCCGACAGTTTTGTCTTATTTTGTGTTTTGATAATAGCGAAAATGAAAAGGGGCCGCAACGCGATGCGATGCGACCC
>CAZSUW010000019.1:0-13698 GCA_964610115.1 uncultured Algimonas sp. | reverse complement strand
GTGTTTTGATAATAGCGAAAATGAAAAGGGGCCGCAACGCGATGCGATGCGACCCTGTCATTCATATGTGATGAATGGGCATATGTGAGACGACTATCGCTAGAAGCGCGTCCGTAGCGTCACACCATATTGCCGCGGAGCCTCGATAAAGGCGGACCGGGAGGCGCCTTGAAGTGGCGTGTTAAATGTGATGCCGCGGGTGATTTCGTCCGTCAGGTTCAGACCCCAAAACTCCACCGTGACTTTTTCATTCGGCATGGTGAAGCCAATCCGGGCATTCACCTTGGTCGAGGCGTCCTGAATGTCGAGCGGTGTCGCGCCCGTGATGACACCGTTCGAGACAACCTGCGGGCGGGTCGAAGTTCGGCGGCTGGACTGATGCGACAGGTTCACATTGGCCAGCGCGTCCCAGCCACTATCGCCCAGCGGACCATCATAAGTCAGGCCAAACACGCCGCTAAAGTCCGGCGCATTGGTCAGGCTGTTATCGCAAAGACCTAAGGCTTCGACGATGGTCCCGTTATCATCACAATTCGAGCCGTAGCCGGCATTGGCATAAGTCACTCCTGAATTCAGGAAGAGATAATCCGTGAGGCGGCCATTTAGTTCCACCTCTACACCCTTGGAGCTGACGTCCTGAACATTGAATGTCTGGAAGCGTGTTCCGGTAAATTCCAGGACCTGGAAGTCGTTCATGTCTTGCCAGAACGCGGTCACGTTGAACCGCATGCGACCATCCGCAAAGGTATATTTCATGCCCGCTTCATAGGCGTCGATTTCCTCTGATGCGAAGCGAGGGTCCGCTCCGCCCGCGCCCGCAGAGGCGTCGAGGTTGAAGCCACCGGCCTTATAGCCATGGGTCAAGCTGGCGAAGAACAGCAAGTCGGGATCGGGTTCCCAGCCAATCCGCGCTGTATAGATCAGCTCTTCATCCGAGAAGTTGTCTGAATACTCTTCGGGGAAGAAACCGAACGCCCCGAAAGACGCGGGCGCGGTTGCACCAATAGCGGGCGCAGAGAACGGGAAACAGTTCAGGAAGGCGAGCGTGCCATTCAAGGGGCTCGTCGCGAGGCCCACGGCCCCCGCGCCGAGGCCATCAATGAGAGCCACTGTGCCGGCTGGGTCAGCGACAAGACCGCCAAGCAGCGAAGCCGAGGACAGGCAGAGATCGCCGCCCGTGGCGACCTGATCAAAGCTGCCATCCTTACTGTCATCGATATAGCGCGCGCCGAGTGTCAGATCGATTTCGTCCGTCAGAGCGAAGATGTTATGGGTGAAAACGCTAAAGCTCTGCGCATCTTGTTCAAAGCGGTTCTGGCCAAACTGACCCGCGCCGCTATTGGGCGCAAAGACCGCATTCGGGTTTGAATCACCGCCCTGCAGCAAGTAGCCGCCAATGCCCGCAAAAGTCGCGAGCAGCGTCGGGTCACCCGTATTCGCTTCAGAGACGAGGCGCGTATAATCCGGGCCAAGGCCGAGCGTGAATTCTTCGACGATTTGTTCATCGGCGAAGAAGCCCCCGACCAGCCAATCCAGACGCCCGTCCATGGCTTCACCTTGGAAACGCAGTTCTGCGGTCAGCGTTTGGATGTCATCGAAAGATGTGCGGTTGGCTTCGGGGATGGTATCACCCGCAACGGAATATTGCCGTCCGCCGTTAAATTCCTGCTGGATCGAAGAGCCAAGGAAATCGGAATAGGCGACGATTGCCGTCGCTGTGACGTTCCCGAAGTCGTGGTTCAGTTCAGCTGAAAGGTTCCAGTTTTCAACGATATTGCCAAATTCTTGGTCGTTGAAGACTTGCTCTTCCAAGCTGTCCTCAAAGCCGAGCGCGGGGAAGATGGCATTACGCGTCGCCGCCGAAAGCAGCGGGCTGGCTGTGAGCGTCACCGCCGCGCAGCAATTTTCGTCTACTTCCTGATAATCCGCGATCAGGCGCAGGCTGGTCACGTCTGTCGGTTCCCAAAGCGCTTGTCCGCGTAGGATGAAGCGGTCTCGATTGCTGCTTTCCGCATCCGGATCAACGGAGGAGGTCAAGAAGCCGTCCCGCTGTCGGTAAGAGCCGGTCAAGCGCACAGCCAGCGTGTCAGAGACAGGCGTATTGATCATGCCTTGCAGGTTGAACAGATCATAATTGCCATAGGTAAAGCTGGCCATGCCTTCAAAGCCGTCAAAGTTTGGCGCGGCCGTGCGGATGTTCAGCGCACCCGCCGTAACATTGCGGCCAAACAGCGTGCCTTGCGGACCCCGCAGCATTTCAATGGCTTCAATGTCGATCAGCTCGCCCAACGCAACCCCGGGGCGGGATTGGTAGACCCCGTCAATGAAAACACCGACCGCAGATTCAAGCCCGATATTATTGCCGGTCGTCCCCACGCCGCGAATGCGGATAGACGTACCTTGCGTTTCTGTCTGCGATGATTGGATATTAAAGCCAGAGGCGACACTAGCGAGGTCTTTGATGTTGACGACACCTTGGCGTTCCAGCGCGGCCGGCGTGACGACGGTCACTGCAATCGGCACGTCCTGCACGTCAGAGGCCCGGCGTGTCGCGTTGACGATGATGACGTCTTCGATTTCTGTCTCACCAGAATCCTGCGCAAACGCGGTTGGCGCGCCGAGCATCGTCGACGCCAAAAGAGCAGCCGCAAAACGGCGTTGATAAGTCATATAATTCTCCCCGTGCGACGCGGCGCACATTGCGATTGACGTCCCGGTTTTCCAGTGACGCCTAGCGAATTGGGGTGTTTTCACCCTCTGTTAACGACTATAGCGCGGCTTTTTTCGCTGTCACGCGCTTGTGCAAAATTTGTGGCCTTCATCGCGTTTCTGTCACGCGCATGACGAAATTCCTGCATTGACAGCGCTGTCAGAGAGGGTTTTCCGCCCTAAGAGACTTGGGTGACGTTGAAGTGTCGGGACGGAATCGCGGGAATCTGTGGCGGCTAAGATAGCCAAATGGCGCTCAGCAGGGCGATTATCAGGCGGGGGATTGCCGGAAATGATGCGTCACAGCTTTGGCTAAGGCCTGTCCTCGGCGGCTCAGGCGCGGTTCGCAGGCTGCGATCTGGCTGTAACGACGGCGAATTTTGCCAAGCGCATCATTCGTGCCGCCGCGCAGTCCCGTTTCCAGCCAGTCATACAGGCCCGCCATCGCTCCGGCTGGTCCGAACAAGGTCACAAGCCCATCCGATACCGTGCGCGCATGGCTGGCATAATGGCGCTTATAGCCGTCCAGACCCGGTCCCAGATCAATAACACGATAGCCGAGCGTCGGCACAGCATCGATCACGCCTTCGAGGAGCTGTATTCCCGGCGCGTAAGGCAGAAGGTCCGGATCATAGCCGACAATCCAGCTGTGAAAGACCTTGCCATCCGTCAGACCCAGATCGCACGCCGCCAAGCGGTCGCCAAAGTAAAGGCTGTGCAAATCACAGCGCAGCTCTGCCTCAGGTCCGCTTTCCCATAAGGCCCTCAACAGGCCAGACGTGCCCGGATTGGCCAGAACGTCATATTTGCCTGTCTCGGCAAATTTTCCGCGCTTCCAACTCATCAAGGCTTGGTATTCATCAATATTGCGACTTTGCGTGACGACACGGCGCGGCCCCACTTCCTCTTCCGCCTTGCGGATACGTCGGCGCGTGCTTTTCAGGTGACGGCGATAGCTGCTGCTTTGCGCCGCGCGCCATGCCTCAGGATCGTCAATTTCAATCCGGGCTGTCTGTTCGCCGTCTGGATGCGGCATTGCAGTATAATGAAAGGCGCCCACGGCTTGCCCGGTGAGGAGTGTGTCAACGGGCAGGGGCTCACCGATCACGGCTTGATAGTCGCTCATCGGCGCGCCGCTGGGCCGGGCGAAGCGTCCGCCCTGCCACGGCAGGACGGCAGTCAATTCGCCGTCACGCCGCGCCAGCGTTAAGCGCCCACCACCCTGATGAATATCGACAAGACGATGATAATCCGGGTGGTGATAGGGGGATTCCAGCTCTGGGTTATTGGTGCGCAGGCGTAACCACGCCGCCCGATCGGTGGCATTTAACGCCGAAGTCGCAATCGTTTCCCGTTGCACATTCTCATTCATACGCAAAGGCTTAGCGCAGATTGCCTAAAACGGGATTAAGGGCCGGCCCGATCTTGGGTCAGTTCAAAAGCAGGCTTATCCCAATCGCCTCATTTTATCCTAATAGTCCCATGCGTTCGGAATAGCGCCGGATAAACTCGGCTTGCTCAGGGGTCTGGCCATGAACAGCGGCGACGCTTTCCAGCATGGCAGCCAGACGGCGCGCATCAGATTTATCGATCGCCTCGCGCAAAATATCGACCATGGGAAAGAGCGTGCTTTCCGGCAAGGTGACCTCGGTTTGGGCAATATCCATTTGCCGGACCAGGCCGTCCGCATCGTCGCGCTCCAGCGTCATCTCACGAATGAGGAGGCTCTCAATCTCGGCACGTTCATCGGTGGATAAACGGCGGTCTTCACTCATGCGCGAAACAGCCAGCATTAGAACCGTTGCCGCTTCCATGGGGCTTTCGACCAAGTCCAATCCGCGGCGATTGACGGCTTTGGCGTGTCGGCGACGACGCGGCAGATTGGCTAGCGTCTGCGCGGCATCGGCGACTTCGCTGGCTCCGCGGCTGGCGCGGGTCAGCCAGAATACAACACCAAGGGCCGTTCCAATAATCAGAGCGAGTATGTGCATAGGCTACACTTAACGCCTTATCGACAAGAAGAATAGGGGCCCATATCGACATGGAAGTGGTCTTTGTGTGCAGCGTTAAAGTCCGGTGAAAGCGTAACGTTAAAGACGCGGCAGGCGGTGTCGCGCGCATCACGCAGGAAACGCCGATGCTCGCCATTATCGCCGTTCCAATCTGTCAGAACTCGGATGATCGTGCCGTCTTCTAATTCGAATGCCCCAATATCCCACGCATTGGCAAAAGCATGTTCGGACCATTGGCCCGATCCGTTTCCGCGCTGCCGCCGACAGGAATATGTGCCCATATGGTGGATGGCGGCCAAGCCTTGATCATAGCGTTTTTGGGCGAGTTGTTCGAGTTCTCGCATCCAGAGGAAGGTCGCCACTGAAAGCGGACATTGCATATTGGCTTCGCCCGGCAAAAGCTGTGTCTCACCGCGGCTATAGACGATCCGCGCCACATCCCAGCCGCAGGGGTCACTGGCCTCGCGGGGGTCTGATGGCAGGGTTTTAAAGCCCTGAATATCGCGCGCCAGACTCATGCAGGTTTCCGACGGGGAGACAGCAACGCGAAAGAGCTGTGTCTTGGTCGCCCAGCCAATCGGACGATCCGGGTCGAGCGAATGCCACGGTAAATGCTGCGCGGGAACGAAGCGGTTGATCCCATAGATAACGACAGCGCCTAATAGGAAAACTAACGCTAAAGAAAGCCATCCTTTCATGGGTTTAGCTATCTTTGTTGATGCAAACGATCTGCGCAATCCGACGATCCCGGCGTAGCCGGTCGGCCTGCACGGCAAAGTCGTCATAGCTAATGGGCGATGCGGCTTCGCTGTCCTGACCGATGATTTGCGAAAGCTGACGCGGGGCGACCGTATAGACGCGGCCGCGACGCGGGCTTTCGGCTGTGACTAATCCAACCACTTCGCCGTCCGCATCCAGAACGGGGCTGCCAGATAAGCCACCGAGAGAGCCGCGCAGCCCCCGCGTGCGCGCGATCTCTGTCCAGATTAAAACAGGTTCGTCAGAGCGGTAGCGTCCGCGGACTTCCATGCGGCCGCGGCTTAACAGCCGTCCGACAACTTCGCCCGGGCGACCTTGCGGAAAGCCGAAGAAATAGCCGGTTTCCCCGACTTTGCGTTGACTATTCAGGTCCGTCGGTAACGGCGTGCGTGTCCATTCTGTTTTCAATGTGGCGAGGTCGGCGTTTTCATAAAGCGTGCTTTCGCTAACCCGTATGAGGCGTCGATCGCCAATCTTTACGCCAATGGTATCGCAACTATCCACGACATGGCGCGCGGTCAGCCATTCGCCGTCAGCGGTCGACGCAAAGGCCGTGCCGACGCCGGAACTTGGCGCGGCCACGTCAACAAGGATGCGCGGATCGCGCGGGCTTTCACTGGGCAGGATCGGCCCCAGCTCTGGCGAAGGCGGGGCGGGAGCGACCGGATGATCTTGCCCGCGATAGGCATAGATCAGCATGAGCGCGACAACCGCGCCGTAAAGCAACCAGTCGGGCGGCAATCGGAGCGCTAGCTTCATGCCCGCGCCCTATCCGGAAATGGCGAAAGCGAGGATGATGGAGCCGGCGAGTTTAAACGCGGCCAGAACGACGGTGGGCGCGACGACATTCGCTTCGATCAGGGCGGGCATGCCGCGAAAAATGGCATCCGTCAGACGGAAGAGGAAGAGCTGTAGAAATAGCGAAAACGTGCCCCAGACCAAAACATCGACCAATCCGATCTTGTTCACAAGGCAAGCTGCCAGCGGTAGCGCCAAACTGATCACGGTCGCTGATAAATGCACAGCGGCGGCCATATTGCCATCGGCGACAAGGGCAAATTCCTTATGCGGGGTCAGCTTCACATAAATGAACATGCCCGCAACATATATGGCGGCAACGGTGGTGAGGTAAAAGATGAGCAGAGGAAACCCCTGCGCCAAGCTATCAAACTCCGGACCCATAGTCGGCCTTTTTATTCGCGGCGCGCACCCTACCGACCCCAGACGGTAAAACGCTTCTGCGAGAGAGGAACCAAACGCGCAAGAGGGAAAAGCGGTTGGGGGTGGGGTTTGACCGGCGCCGCCTTTCGATCACGCGGCTAAAGCAGGGCTATAGCCGTGTCCTAAGGCGTCCAATCCAGCGGCGCGGATGTTACGAATGGCAGCATGACGTTATGGATTTCACCCTTTTCGTAGACGAAAATCGGATAACCACTGCCGGGCATGTCAAAGCCTTCTTCGAGTGTATCGATTGATATTATGGCGATCTGCTTTCCATCGGGAGAATAGCTGAGGCCGGCCAAAGGGTGCCCGTGCTGATGAATGCGTTTGGGCTTCCCAGAGGATAGGGGCATTTCGAATAACTGCCCGTTGAAAATAAAGGCTAATTCGTCTTTCTTGGGATGGGCGTCCATCGCCGCAATCACATCCCTTATGCGTCCGTCATCAATCCGTTTGGTTGTGCGCATCGCTTTATTCGCTTCGAAGATACCATAGCCGGTCTCGCCGCCGCGTCCGGCGAGAAGGAGCCGCCCATCCCGCGTCCATGTGGCCGGACCCATGTCCTTAAACTGCGCCTGCAATTCCCCGTTGAGATCATAAATTTGCGTCGCCGTGTAGAGATGGGAGCCGATGATACGGCCCAGACCATAGGGGTCTTCGTCCTTGTCGATTTCGCCTTCAACTTGGAAGTTGGTGATGGCCACGTATTTGCCGTCAGGACTAATGGACGGCCAGCGGTAATCTTCCCCGCTAATCGTTTCGCGCTCAATGCAGTCGGCAATCGGATTGCTAAAGCCGTCCGGGTCTGTGACGGCGACGCGCACACTCAGCGCGCTGCAAAAATCCACATAAGCCATCGTCTCCCCCTGCATGACGGGGCGAATGCCGTCGGAAACAACGCGGTATTTTTTTGATCTTAGATCCAGCGCCATGGCGCGGGGTGATTCCATCGGCGCGGCATAGGTAAAATAAAGCGTGCCAGAGAGCTTTTTACTGGTATTGACGGCGCCTTGTGTTTCCGTGCTTTGCGCGCCCGACGTCTGATCCGCGGCCTGTTCGCTGTTTCCACAGCCGGAGAATAGCATGGCGCCGGAAAGTGCCGACAAGAAGAACAAGCGCATAACGCCCCCAAAACCTTAGCATGCCACCCAGACACGCCCGACGTTAAACGCAATGCGACAGAAAACCAAGGCGACAAATTAAACTGGGTAATAGTGTCAGAGAGAGAACCGGCCCCCGCCATCCTCCTCCCTGTGAAAGAGACGGAGATAAACGTGGTGAGGCGAAAGACAAGCAGAGGAAACTCCTGCGCCAAGAGGGAATAGCGGTTGGGGGTGAAGGGTTGTAGATAGCAGGGTGGAACTTTATCAGAACGATGGAGGGCAAGACGCTAAAAAGATTCCACCCTGGCCCTCAAGACCACGAGCTGGTCAAGCAAGCCCCCCCAATCCAGCAATGAGGCATCATCGACATCACCGCTTGAAAAGGCTGAAAAAAAGGGGATCAGGCTGTCTACGATTTCTGCACGGATTTTGGCTCCAGTTTCTGTGAGCCTGACAATTTTGCGGCGACCATCCTGCGGGTCTGCAATGGTCTCTATATAGTTTTTTTCGAGCAACCTCGCGATCGTAGAGGACATCGTCGGCTGAGCCACATCGAAGGCCTTTGCAATCTCGGAGATTGTTTCTTGCGCTTGAAGCCGAGCAAGCCTGTTTAAAACACCGAATTGCGCCCGGGTCATATTTTGCGGCAAATATCGTTCAAAAACCCGGTTGGCTTGCTTGGCGATCATTTCAATCTCGACCATTGCCTTGAAGGCATCCAGATCGGTTGGGAGACCTGCATTAGAAACCGGGCGCGACATATAAATTGTGCTTTAACCTATTTGCTTGGCAAGTCCACGAGGCGAGTCTCCAGAGGCCACCGCGGTGATGGCTTAGGCGATGAGGCAAATCCAAGCCTGAACAGACCTTGTATTCGAGCGGGCTGAAAAATACGGGTCGTCTCATGAACAGCAGAATAGAGCTCACGCATCTCTGGAAACTCCTGCAGAACCTGACTTAACGGCTGAAGGGCGAGGCCTGCGCGAGTTGCCGCCAGATGAAGGCGCATCCAATCCCGCCCAGAATTGAGTTGCGACAGGCGGCTATTATCCTCAGTTGCAAGCCATCCAAAGCTCCTAGCACTGCTGATCAGCCCGTTGTAAAACTTTAAGCTTTCCCGCGATGCTCGACTGTTGGGATCCTTCATCGCCTCACGATTCAGTATGCCCATAGCGGAATAGGCACTCATCATGGGACCTGATAGAGAAATACCATCCGGGTTTTCTTCGATTTCCTGTCGTCCAATTCGTGTCAAGGCGACGCTCTCTGCATGGGTTCTCTTGGTAGCGCTTTCGATCTCCCAGCCCGTCTTGCAGAGTGTCCGAAGCTCCTGACACAGGACTGGATCAGACGTAGCACCCCAGAAACATGATGGTGATGATAGAGCGGTTCCAAGACCGAGCAATTCGTCTTTCGGCACTGTAACATCGTCGAATTTTGATCGGTTTGTTCGTCTATCTTTTAGATAAGCGAATAATGGATCGGGTCGGGATGTTCCGATATCCGCCAAGGAAACATATGCGATAGGTCTTTCGTCTAGTTTTTCTGATGCGACTCCCAATGGGAATAGTTCTATTTTGGCGTCTCTGTTCTCTTGTGCGGCGGCCATGGAAAATGTCTCCAGAAACGCCCCTAGCCCGATCAGAATCTGTCGATTGGGAGGGTCGGTTTCCGGAAGCAGGCGGTTGAGATCCGGATAGACGGTCAGTCGCGTCTGATCCTCGGGATCCAACTCAATGAGCCATGGCTGCCGATTATGCGGCGACGGGGCTAAAATCGCCGAAGCAACATACCGTATCCGAGGGTCATCATACGCTTCCGTACTTGCTCTCCATGCACCTGATGCCGGGGATTGGGCCTGGCAGGCCGTTGTCCCGCCAATAATGACGACAGTCGCCGTTCCTGTCTGTAAAAGCTGTCGCCGATTGAACGTCACGATCATTTCCATAGCTGTCTATGCTTCTAGATATATAGGCGGCTATGTATTGTCAACTGCTTTGCTGTCTGATCGTTTGAGTTCGCCATCTTCCCCATATTTCGCGTTAATTATGATCGCTCAAAGGTTTAGTCTGGGTGGCCAAAGATTTTCAGATCGACGTCTTCCTGCGATCCCATTTATGGCCCACATCCGCGCGCAAATCGCGGAACGGGATGCGTCGGGGAATTCGTCCCCACCACCGCCCACTCCAACCCCCTGAAATCTCACACCTCCCAACAATCCCGTCCCCGCCATCAATTTCTCCCCCATCTTTCTATCATCCACCGCTATTCACGAGGGGTTGCGACGACCTTGGATCGGTGGACCTGATATCTGCGTGATCTCACGTGGGGGGACTGGGCCCTGTCGCGGCTTAGACCTCCCTTGGGGTTATGGCGCGGGATCGTCAGGCCGAAGGTTGCAAGGGTGAGGGGGATGGACGCGAAAGCGTGAACTCTGCGCCCCGCCTTTGGTCCGGGTTGTATGCGATTGGGGCGGAAGCCTTGGATCGCCTCTGTCAGCCCTGAGCGGGTGAGCTGTTCGGTCGGCCCTGTGAAGGCGGTTTCGTGTGCGTCCTTGTGATATTGGGATGCGGGCGTGTCTCGTTGAAAATCGGTGTGTTGTCTTTCGTTCCATCAACGGGACGCGCCCGCATTCGTGAGCTCTCTCACGCAATGCCAAACAGAGAGCCGTGGCCGTGATGCCCGGCCTGCATTTCCGCATGCGTGCTTACGACCAATGTCGAGCCATTTCTCAGTGTCTTCATCTTGCGGGTTGTGTCGCGCGGGGCTAAGCGCCTCGCAAACATACGCCTCACACGGGAGACCTCTATGGCACGGGCTAAAATTGCGCTGATCGGCGCAGGCATGATCGGCGGGACACTCGCTCACATTTGCGCGCGCGAAGAATTGGGCGATGTCGTCCTCTTCGATATTTTCGAAGGCACGGCAAAGGGCAAAGCGCTCGATCTTAATGAGGCGACGCCGGTGTTTGGCAAGGATTGTCACCTCAAAGGCACGAATGATTATGCCGATATTGCGGGTGCGGATGTCTGCATCATTACGGCGGGCTTTCCGCGCAAGCCGGGCATGGACCGCGCGGACTTGATCGGCAAAAACCTCGAAGTGATCAAACAGGTCGCACACGGGATTAAAGAACACGCGCCGAAAGCTTTTGTGATCTGCATTACGAACCCGCTCGATGCGATGGTCTGGGCGTTGCAAAAGTTCTCAGGTCTGCAGCCGCGCAAGGTTGTGGGCATGGCGGGTGTGCTAGACAGTGCGCGTTTCCGCTATTTTCTGGCGGATGAGTTTAAGTGTTCTGTCGAGGATGTGCACGCGTCTGTGCTGGGCGGTCACGGCGATACAATGGTGCCGCTCGTGCGCTATTCAACGGTCAACGGTGTGCCGCTGCCGGATCTGATCAAGATGAAGTGGACAACGCAAGAGGCGATCGACGCGATTGTCGAGCGTACACGTAAAGGTGGCGGCGAGATCGTCGGTCTTCTTGGCAATGGGTCTGCGTTTTATGCGCCGGCGGAAAGCGCGGTTGAGATGGCGAAGAGCTATCTGCGCGATAAGAAGCGGATCCTGCCGTGTGCTGTGCGCTTGTCCGGTCAAATCGCGGGCGTTCGCGGGCTCTATGTCGGTGCGCCTGCACAGATTGGTGCGCGCGGTGTCGAGCGCGTGATGAACATTCGCTTGAAAGCGGATGAGCGCGAAATGTTCATGAACTCCGTCGCAGCGGTCGAGAAGATCATCGCGGACTGTCAGGAGATGATGCCGGAACTCCGCGATTAAGCGTTCGGAATAATTTCGACATAAAAATCTAATCCCCGCTAACGCTAGCGGGGATATTTATATTTGGGTCAGGCTAGCAAGGATGAGCGCGACAATCATCACGGCGGCGGCCCAGACATTGCTTTTGAAGAGCGGTAAGGCGCGGTCTTCTTTCATGGTCGCGACTTGCCAGACAAGGTGCGCGGCAAAGGGCAGGGCCGCGCCAGCCGCGACAGGGTTGGTCGACAGCTGCAAGCCCCAGATCAGTAGACACACGCTGATTGCGTAACAAATGCCGACGCCGAGCTTGACGCGCGAACCGAACGCGCGGGCTGTGCTCTTTATACCGACAAGCGCGTCATCTTCGGCGTCTTGTAGGGCATAGATCGTATCGTAGCCGACGGTCCATGCGGCTAGCGCAAGATAGACGAGGATAACACTCGCATTCAGGCCTCCGGCTTTGATGGAGTAGGCGACGAGAACGGCCCAATTAAACGTCAGGCCGAGCCAGACTTGTGGAAACCAGGTGATCCGTTTCATAAATGGATAGGCTGCGACGAGAGGAAGAGAAGCAAGCGCGACGAATTTGGCCGAGAGGGGAAGCGCGAGCCAAATAAGAAAGCCTATGGCAAGTTGTATCGCGAGCCAGCGCCAGGCTTGGGCGACACTGACGCGGCCTGAGGGCAGGGGACGACTAGCGGTTCGCGCGACTTGGGCGTCGAGGTCACGATCGACGATGTCATTATAGGTGCAGCCCGCACCGCGCATCGCAATCGCGCCGATCAGGATGAGGAGGCCCCAGAAGAGCGGACTTAAGACGGGCTGCCAGTCAGGGCGGCAGAGCCAACACGGTAGGAGGAGCCCAATCCAGCCCGGCAATGTGAGGAGCCAATAGCCGACCGGACGGTCAAGACGCGCAAGTTGCAGATAAGGACGAACAGTCTCCGGCGTGCGGTTGACCCAATGCCCTCTATCGGCATCGGCAACCTTCATCGCCGCACCTCATAGAGCGCAATCGCGGCGGCGGTGGCGACATTTAGGCTTTCGGCCATTCCTGTCTGAGATTGGCCGGGTATTGGGGCGCTCTGCATCGGGATGCGGGCGAGCATGTCGCAGCTTTTGGCGACGAGCGTGCGCAGGCCAGGACCTTCGGCACCCATGACTATCGCGTGGCGGCCGCCGCGATCAATGGCGTCAGACAAAGGCGTGTCGGTTTCGCCCGCGAGGCCGATGGTTCGGTAGCCGAAACTCTGCAGGCTTTGCAGCGTCTGCGCGATATTGGTCTCGAGGCAAACCGGCACGCTCTCGATGCAGCCGACAGCGACTTTGGCGGTCGCGCCCGCGAGCGGCGGAGCTTTGCGGCTCTGCATGACAAGGGCGGTCGCGCCGAAGGCGGAGGCAAGGCGCAGCATCGCGCCGACATTATGCGGGTCGGTGATCTGATCGAGCACGAGGATAAGCGCGTCATCGTCTGCGCCGTCAGCCAAATCGCTCAGGGCAGGCCATTCGAGCGGAGCCGCTTTAACAGCGACGCCTTGATGCGCCGCGCCGCGCGGCAGGGCTTTGTCGATATAGCTGGCGGGGACGATGTTCAGGCCGGGACGTCCCTCAGTGAGGCCAAGACGCTGGGCGGACGTATCTGTTGCGAGGATTTTGTGGACGGTGCGTCGCGGGTTTTTCAGCACGGCTTGGACAGCGTGCCAGCCCCAAATCCAGCTCTGCGGACTTGTTCTGCGGCCTTTCGCGTCTGATCGATTCGGGCGTCTTGGTTCTGACATTGCGCCGTGAGACCGGGAGCCTGAAGAGCGTTTCGGATCGTTCGGGCCGCGTCTGGGCTTCATGCCTTTGCTGCGTAGGGGCTTTTCGGGGCGTTTAGAGGCGTCTTTGCCTTTATATTTGCCTGTATTTCTGCGCTTGCGCGAAGGGGTGTCCATCGTTATACGCCGCTTCCGATTACATGATGTCTCTGTCTTCGTTTGCGGCTAACATGAGAGCCGCTCTGGTGACAGAGCGTTTTTTGTTGGAAATACATCAAAGCGATAGCTGTCTCGGTCAGGCGGCTTTCGCAAACAGGAGTTCCCTTTGGAGGGGTGGCCGAGTGGTTAAAGGCGTCAGACTGTAAATCTGATCACTATGTG